>JAVBRY010000016.1:0-13530 GCA_031547505.1 Candidatus Gastranaerophilaceae bacterium
TTGTGGTCGCTTAGAAAAGTTTTGTTTTAGGTGCCAATTTTATCCGAGCTGTCTTGGATTACCGGCGGCTTCGCAAAAGCGTGGTTTTGCTTCGCAAGACGGGCTGGGTCACTTCGTGACACGGCGCCCTAGCCGGAATCCGCTGACCGGTAAAATTGGTATTTAAAACCATTATCTTTTCGAATTGATACGCAGGATTTGCCTTCTTTTGCCGTAAACTTGTTTTCGTGCAAAATGGCGTCACGAAAACATATTAAGCTGTAAAGTAGGGTGGGCATACCTGCCCAACAGCGTGATTAGTAAACAGTGACCGTTCTTTGCTTTAAAAGAAAGAAAAGTAACAGAACACATTCACAGCAACAATTAATGTTATGCGCAACAACAGTTTAGGTTTAAAAACTTAAAACTTACGGTATCAGCTGGTTAGATCCCGAATATTCCGAGATTAGCTAAGATAACAAGCTTAGCGCTTCGGGATGACAGAGGAGTTTAGTGTTAATGTTCTAAAAATTATTACCTCGCAATTACAATACAAAATAAAGCTTGCTCAAAGCGTGTATTCAAGTATAGAATAGAGATATGAATCTCTATATAGAACGTATTCTTAAAATATTAAAGTCCACCACCGCTAAAGTCATTATGCTTGTTATGGTATTGGCATTTTTATTGTGCGTGTTCTTCTTTTGGGGCTGGTTTGAAAAGCAAGTCCATAAAGGCATAGGAATGTATTACGTTTATCAGGGTGATAAAGCATACAAAACCGGCCGGCTGGAAAAAGCAATCCGCTCTTACAAAGTAGGTTTGGACCATTATCCCGAGCATTCTATCGCTCGCTGTAATCTGGGCAACATATATGTAAAATATGAAGACTATGAGTCGGCTGTATTACAGTATGATGAAGCTTTAAAGTATGAACCCAAGTATATAGTTTGCAGGATGAATCTCGGTATAGTTTCTGCTGAAAAGCTTGCAGATTATGACAAAGCGATACTCGAATACCAGACAATCCTCGAAACAAAACGTTTCACAATGCACATCCCTTTTATTTTCAACAGTGTGAGAAGTACAAAGGAAAACAAATCCATTGCCTGGTACAATATGGGCATCGCATACAGAGGGAAGTCACTCCTGATGGGTGAAAAAACCTATATGTCTGACAAATATCTGCAGCAGGCAATTGATTGCTACAAAAAGGCATTAAAAAGACAAAAGAATAGCTACGATGTAAATTACAACTATGCAATAGCAAACCAGCTTTTAGGCAACTACAAAGAAGCAGGACGAGCATACTGTAAAGCGATTGAAATCCAACCGATGGCGTTTGAAGCGCATTACAACCTTGCAGTACTTTTAAGAACCGTAAGAAAGTATCCCGAGTCACTGGTTGAGCTGCAAAAGGCAAGCCTTCTTGTAAGCAATACCGGCGACCCTTATATAGCAAGATACTTGTTCGATGTAATGTCTACAGTAATTGAAAAATATGCAGCATCCAACGAGGATGAGTCCGGTCAACACCCGAATATGCAAAAAAGCTTCCTGCCTGATGAGCTGTTAAAAGAGGGTAAAAAGAAGCCCCATATCAATGCAGAAGTTGTAGAAGACATCGACAACCCGCTCGGACGCTCACATATTGTTTATGTAAACGGACAAGTGGTTGCTACAGACGAATCTGACAAATATCTCAAAGAAAGCTTCAGCAAATGTACGGGTAAAAAACTTTTTGAAGGCAAAGGGGAGCTGTAATGGGAGCAGGCGGATTTAAAAAACTCGAACTGGATTTTCTGTGGGAAATATCTAACACCTTAACCAAAAACAGCGACGAAAATACTCTGCTGTCTGATTTGAAGAATATCTTTGAAAAATATTTGAATGTAAATTGTGTCAGAGTAATTATCAAAGAAGAATCCTCTGATACTCTTCGGGATTTTGCAAAAAACTGGATAGATATTGAACAAGAATGCATTCAGAAAATTTTTAACTCTTTTCAAGAAACAACAGAAAAAAGCTTTGTGTTAAACAACTCTATCCTTTCCTATGACATTGCTCTGCCTCAGCTTGAAGCAAAATTTGAGCAGTATCTGAAAGCCGAATCAAACACTCTTTGCTTCCCTATTCGAAACGAAAAAAAGATAAAAGGATTTTTAGAACTCAATTTTGATGAAATGGCAGATGAAGTTAAAAAATCTGACTTTCTGGTAGCAATAGGAATATCTGCTGCACAAATCTCAGCCGTGATAATGAACCGTATCTTGAATAATCAAATGCTGATTAATATAAACTTCCAAAATGCAATGAAAAATATGGCGAAGATTATTGAAACACAGTATGATTTAACCTACATTCTGCCTATTATAGGCGAGATGATGGACAAATTCGTCTCAAACCACCTTATATATATATTTCTAAAAGGCGAGAATGAAGAATTCAAGCTCATTTGGCCGTCTGACTGTAAGGATGAGAGAATATCTGCATTATTTGACAACTTCGACGACTCAAAAAGCAGTAAGGGCCATATAATATCTCCTGACTCCAAAGCCGGACTCTGGGCAATAAAAGGTCAGGAAAGCATTATCGGCGCAATAGCCGCCAGCAGTAGCATGGATAAACTGTCAGCAAAGGACATCGAATATATCACAAGCCTCGCACGACAAGCATCTATCACAATTGAACACGCAAATTCATATACACAGATCCTTCAATACGCCACTCTGGACGCACTAACAGGACTCAACAACAGACGTCAGTTTGAAACCCGTTTGAACCAGGAATTTTCCACAGCAAAACGTAAACACAAACCGCTCTGCTGTATTATGCTCGACATCGACCACTTCAAAAGCGTCAATGACACATACGGCCACGCCGCAGGGGATAATGTTTTAAGGGATGTTGCTCAGGTGATTAAAACCGAGCTGAGGGAATACGATATCGCCTCCAGATACGGCGGCGAGGAGTTTTGTATATTGCTCCCGTTCACGGTCATAAAAGAAGCAGAATTTGTAGCCGAAAGGCTACGTTCAGCTGTAGAAAATGCAAATATTGAAATTCCTGACTATGGCATACTAAAAGTCACTATAAGCGTCGGCGTAAGCTGTTTTAATGAAGCATTTGAATACGCCAATGTACTTTATGAAAATGCTGATGCAGCACTGTATGAAGCAAAACGAAGCGGCAGAAACCGTGTTGTTGTTTATAATGAGGAATTGGTGAACGACTAACTTTATTTTTACGTCATTCTGAGGCGTAGCCGAAGAATCTCTGGATATCACCAACTATATTCTTAATCGTCATTGCGAGACTTTGAAAAAGTCGACGCAATCCAGGCAAATACTTTTGTTTGTAATTGTAAGCATCAAAATTACTTTAGTCATATTGTCACCCCGCTGAGTGATTTATATTGTTGCAATAATTTAACTCTGAGCGGGGTCTAAAAAGCGCTTTCAGATGCCGCTCAGACATATAAAACAACAAATCCAAAAATCGAACAGCGGCATGACAGCAATACATCAACGATTGTCTAAACACTTTTTTTTGCCTACAATTAAGACAGAGGTGGAATATGTTTTTGTTTTTTATAGTTTACAACATTGTGTTGATTTCAGCGGCTCTGACGCTTTTGCCGATAATTCTAATTGCGTTCGTTGTACAGCCGAAGTTTCGTGCGGGTTTCTTTGAAAAAATAGGATTCTATAATATTAAATTAGACAAAAATAAAAAAGGACGCACAATCTTCTTCCACGCCGTATCGGTAGGCGAAGTGAATGCTGTAGAAACTCTTATTAAACGTACGAGAGAAGAGTTTCGTGATTCAAACATTGTTCTTTCTACCACAACTAAAACAGGGCAAGAGATTGCAAGAAAAAAACTCTCTGAAATAGTTGATGCAATAACCTACTTCCCCTATGACTTTGGTTTTTCGGTACATTCACTTATAAAATCCGTGAAGCCTGATGTGATAATCATCGCCGAAACAGAAATTTGGCCCGGGTTTATCTACCTAGCTCACAAAAACAAAATCCCTGTATACATCGCCAACGGAAGAATTTCACCACGTTCATACAAAGGGTACAAAAAGTTTTCATTCTTCTTCAAGCCCGTCCTTGCACAGTACAAAGGCATCTTGATGCAGACCGAAGGTGATATGCAAAGGATTATCGATGTCGGCGCAAAACCTGAGATAACAAAAGTGATGGGCAATTTAAAATTCGATATTACACCAAATATCAACGCCGATGAAGTGAATGCTTTAAAATCAGAAATAGCACTCGGTGATAACAGACTAATCATCGCAGCCAGCACCCATAAAGGCGAAGACGAAATAGTTCTCGATGCTTTTTGTGAACTCAAAAAAGAGTTCCCTGATTTGAAACTTATGATTGCCCCTAGGCACCCTCAACGCTACGAACAGGTAGAAGAATTGATTAAAAAAACTCAAATGTTATACGGCAAAAGAAGTTCAAAAGATAATTTTGTTCAAAACGAAATAATTATGCTCGACACAATGGGCGAATTGATGAAATTTTATTCACTCTGCTACTTTGCCTTTATCGGTGGAAGCTTCTCTTCAACAGGCGGACATAATCCATTAGAAGCAAATATCTGGGGCAAGCCTGTCGTCTCAGGTGACTGTGTTTTCAACTTCAAAGATATCTATGCATATCTAACACAGACAAACGCCGCTTCGCTTTCAGCCACACCAGAAGCGCTTGTAGATGATATGAAAAAACTCTTGAGCGATGAAAGCTTCTACAAAAGTGCTGTCTCAGACTCGACAAAAATATTCGAAGAGAACAGGGGTGCTGTGGATTATGTTATTAATGTTTTGAAATCGCAGTAATAACATTATTATTGCAAATAAAGTAGGTTGGGTGCAACCCAACAGCATTATTGGTACGAGTATGAATCTGCAAACTTATGCGTCATTGCGAGAAACGAAGTGACGAAGCAATCCAGAAATTATGCTTTTTACTGGATTGCCGCGCTCATTTCATTCGCTCGCAATGACAAACAATGCCATTAATGATACAACAATAAAACTATCTTACGATGCCCATTGCTGCCAGTATTCTCTATCATCAAAAGAGTATTTAAGCATCTCGAATTCGAAATATTCTTTGGGTCGAAACGGCCGCCGTAAAAGTTTCATGCCTGCTTCTTTCGGTGTTTTGTCAGCTTTGTATTGATTACATTCCTTGCAGCAGGTTACTATGTTCTCCCAGATATCAGGCCCCAGCCTTGATTTAGGGTACACATGGTCCAGCGTCAAATCCCTGTATGAGAGCTTTTTACCGCAATATTGACAGGTATAGTCATCTCGGACATAGACATTTTCCTTATTAAAAGGCAGTTCCTTGTTAGGAACTGCCACATCATAGTTTAAACGTATAACTCGCGGGATACTGGTATTGTCTACTAAAATAAGGTCTTCAATATTCTGAATACTCTTTGCACACTCTGCCTTGCCCTTAATAATCAAAACCAGTGCCCGCTTCCAACTGCAAATCCGAAGCGGCTGATTCTCGGCATCTAACAAGAGTACTCGGCTCATTTTTTCAAATTTCTTTCCGTATACTTTTTTCTATTACACTTGTAGTATAACATATTATTATAAATAATATAAGTGGTTTGTGTAGTTTATTTAAGGGGTTTTTTACTTTCTTGTCACCCCGCTGCATAATTTTTGAATTAAATGAATAATCATATTCTGAGCGGGGCCTAAAAACACGTTCAGATACCGCTCAGACTTATAAAAAAACACATCCAAAAATCGCTCAGCGGTATGACACATAAAAAAGGCGGACTTGTTAGCCCGCCTAAATCTAAACTTATTCTTCTCTTTTGGTCTTCATAAACTGCGCAACCAAATCCGCGCTAACCAAATACATATAGAACATAAACGCAGGAATAATAATTACTCCGACAATAGTCAGCGCAAGAATAAACGCACCTACCTGAAGTATAAGACTCAACGCTATAAGCAGCAGCAACAATATCAAATAATTAGCCCAGTTGTCTCTTATATGTGCATATGCTTTTTTGAAGTTAACAAAATCAAGTATTTTCATATCAACAGAAAAATTACCAATCATCAGCATACACGAGAGCATATAGATAAAACCGAATATACACAGCACTGGTATCATTATCAATAAAACCATCAGTGCGATATATTTAAGCACAAGAATATCAATACCCAACGGTACAAACGCAATCATAGTAATCATAGAGCCGATAACAATCGGTGCAAGATATAACAGATATCCGATATTGAATTTAAAGCCTGTCAGAGCCAGATTCCAAAATCACCCCAATCCGGCAATACTTCTTCTTTATTGTGAATTCGGTTGTTTATCGTTTGTACAACAAACCCGTTCATAACCAGCGCAACAAGCAGGATAACAAAAAGCGTTGCACCTAATGTTCCTATAGTTAACGCCACATCCTTGACTACATAAGCTACTATTATAGGTATTGCAAACAAAAACATACAAAGCCACGGAAGTATTCCGCCGACTGCAAGTTTTTTAGCCAAATGTCTGTCAGCCTTCATATAGCTAAAAGCCTGTTCAAAATTTAATTCCATATTTCATCTCCCGTTCATTTTTCAATAGTTCATCAATAATTTGATATCTGGATTTTATCATATTACCCGACAGGTTACTATACCGTTTATGGTAATTATTCTTTATAGTCATAATTAACGGAGGGGCTTATATCTGCAATCCTGTCACCCAGCTGCTAAATTCTTTTAAATTATTCTCCCTCTCCTGCGAGGAGAGGGCTGGGGTGAGGTGGCATCTTAAAGGAAGCCTTGATATACATTTAATTTTGTACAGGGTCTAACTAATAGATACGGTTCTTACTTATACGTCCAAAAACCGTTCAGCGGTGTGACATTAGAAAGTAATGCGATATAGAATTACCCTGGAAGAACATAAGAAAAACCGCTCCATTTTATTAATTGGAGCGGAATTGGTCGAGTAATTATTGTGTTTACTATGGAAGGTTCTACTTTTTTGGAGTTTCTTTTACACAGTTCTTATTACAGTCTTTTTTTGAAAACTCACCTTTAGGGCAATCGCCTTTTTTGCGAGCTTCATGTCTTGCTTTGCCTTCTTCTTTCATTTTAGCAAATTCTGTTTTTTGCTCAGGAGTCAAGATAGCCTCGAACTCTTTCATGTTTTGTTCTCTGATTTTTTTAGCTTCTGCTTTCAGTTTTTGAAGGTCAGCTTTCAATGGAGCTATTTTTTTGTCAGTTTCTTCTTGAGTTAAATTACAAGCTTTAATAGCTTCGATTTCAGCTTTTTTAGCTTTAATTTGAGTTACTATGGGTTTAATCTTTTCGTGACCTTGCATTCTAAGTTCTTTAGCCTTAGTTTTTTGGTCTTCTGTAAGATTCAAACGCTCATCAATTGCGTTGCGTCTTGCTTCTTTGTCAGCTTCGCATTTTTTGCCGTCTTTTCCATCTTTAGCTTTAGGGCATTCGCCTTTTACCGGGCATCCCTTGGCAGGCATTGTCTTTGCAGGTTCAGCCGCGAATGCTGCTGCGCCGAATATAAATGCCATAAGTCCTGTTAAAATTAATGTTTTTTTCATTTTTTTTATCCTTTCGTAATTTTTTATCTTACATTAAGTCTTCTAGTTTCTCTGCGAGTTCTTTTTTTGCGTTATAAAGTCGTGATTTCACGGTGCCTATAGGACATTTAAGTTTTTTTGAAATTTCTTCGTACGAGTGGTTTTGTATTTCATATAGAACTATTACTTCTTTAAGTTTTGGTTTTAGTTCATTTATTGCATCCGCAATTATTTTTTGTCTTTCATTTTGAACTAACTTTAGCTCCGGTGTATTTGTTCTGTCTGCGACTAATACTAGGGCGTCTTCGTCACAAGTTGTCATTTCTGTTAATTTTTTCTGTGAAGACTTTAAATAGTCTTTTGAGATATTTGCTGTTATTGTTTTTATCCAGGCCTTGAATTGACCCTGTTCTTGATATTTATCTGCATTTTTCCAAGCACGAATGTAGACCTCTTGTTCCAGATCTTCGTTTTGCTCATTCGTGATTCGCTTAATCATATTTCTAACGTGCGAGCCGTTATTCTTTATAATTTCTTTAAAATCCATTCAGTCCGTTAATCTACCATTAAAAATCCGTATTCGTCTACAGGTAAACCCATTTCTTCAATACTTAGCGAGTTCATTGCCAATTTATCGTTAGTATTGTTGTTAACGAAGAACTGGACAAAGCTTCCTGCGACGAGCAGTGCGAACACTGCACATGCGGTTTTTAAGTGATTCTTTCTTCTTTGTTCTTGTTTGAGTAAATACGGTTTCGCTTCTGTCACGAGTTCAGACACTCTGTTCATCTTTTCGTGTTCAAGCCTGCAGCTCTCACATTCTTCAAGGTGGCTCAGAAAGTCTTCTTCTCTTAAGAAGGTAAACATGCTTTCGTATCCGTTACAATTTTTCTTGTTCATAGTTTTTTATCCTTACATACTCTATAACGAATCAAATAAAAAAATGTTCATTTTTGGTTCGAAATATTTTTCAAATGCAGGTTATGATGGTCCTTAACAGTATTATATCAGCGAACTGATATTTTTGATAGAATACCTTTATGAGATTAGACAAATTTTTAAAAGTATCCAGACTTATCAAACGCAGAACGGTAGCAAATGACGTTTCTGACCAGGGACGTGTTCTTGTGAACGGCAGCCCTGCAAAACCGTCCAAACAATTGAAAGTCGGAGACATTATTGAAATCGAACACTACAACAAATCCGTAAAAGTCAGAGTCATCTTAATTCCCGAAAGAAACATCACTGCACAAGAAGCCTCTACATTGTATGAGGAAATAGAATAACTTTAATACACTCTCTCGCCCCTTGGACTCTGCCGAGCAAAAGCTGACTAAATGTCAGGTTTTGTGAGAGGTGAGAAATTTTTCAATACAAGGTTGATACCGAGTATTAGAAAAATGAGTGAGGGGTTAATAGGTAGCTTTTTTAATGACCCCTCACCCGTTTTTCTAACTTTCGCAAATTGCTCAAGTTGAAAACCAGCCCTCTCCCCAGGGGGCGAGGATAAGATAATAGCTAATCTTAAAATTTTCTATTCTCTTACATACGATGTAAACTTCTATGATTAAAAACATAGTATGCATCTATAGTTGAGAGCCTCTATTATTTATACCTGAGTGAAAAATTGTACTCCGGGTGGAAGCTTTCCAGCCATGGTCTTATTTCATTTTGTGCCATTTCGGTTGTTGTTCCGTTCGCAGCTATTTTTGTGACTTTTTGAGGAACGGCTATTTCAAGCCCATTATATGGTGTTAATGTACTATTTGCAGGCTCTTTTCTAAAATCAGTCAACTTATAGATATCACCGTTTTTTGCTGTCAATTCAGCTTCACCCGCATTCTTTGAATTCAAAGGGCTTTTAAATACATATTCTTTAAATTCTGAAGACTGAGGGAATCTAGTACTCTCCACACGAGACTCTATCAATGTCTTAGAATCAGTTACGTTTCGCATTTTAGATATATGACCTGAAGGATATCTCTTTTCAAGTTTTTCTGATGAAAGGCTAAAGTTTTTTCGCTTAACCAAATTAACTACACCATCGTCACTGGTATATTTACTTGATGCTATCCAATCATTGCTGCCTCTTTTGGTTTCCTGATGCAGCACTCCATTAAAGTATTTTCTTTCAATCTTTGAGCCGTCTGCAAAATTCTCCACTGTTGTCATTCCATTGCCTGACTTTTCAGTGACTCTTTTGCCCAAAGAAGCAGGTGGTTCAGGTTTTACTTTCGTAACTTTCAATTCTGTAATTTTAGAAACTTTGCCATCATCACCATGCATAAACAGCTTATCACCGCCCACATTTGTGAAAGTTTTCGCAGGTTTGCCTGTTACTGTATTATAAGTGACATTTCTTCTGATACCATGTAGTGTTGCAGATTCTTTTTTTGTAAGCTGCCCTTCCGCATTATAAGTTTTAACAGCTTTCGCACCTTTGCGGTTTATTTCAGTTACTTCTTTTCCGCCATTTGCTAAAGGTTTTTCATAAATTTTTTTTGAAACAGCCTTCGCCAACTTCTCTTGCAATACTTTTAACTGTTCTACAAGGGAACTATTTTCGGTTTTTAAAGAGACTGCCGCTTCTTTTGCCTCTTGTGCAAATTTGTTAAACACATCACCTGAAATACTTAATTCATTTTTAAGTACGCCTATTTCTTCTTTCAAAGGTGCCACTGTTTCACTCAAATGTGTTTGCATTTGAGCATAAACATCTTCAGCGACTTTTTGTATACCTTTTTCTGCGCTTTCACGGGTTACTCCGCCTACCAGTGTCTTGCTTTGTAGTAAACCTTTTGCTGCGTCCACCATACCATTAATACTCGGCATACTTCATACTTCCTGTTCTTTCTTATTGTTATACAGGCTTGAAAACAGGTGAAGGAAATAAATTGCCAAAAGCAGACAGGAATATTAAGAAACTTTAACTTCTCACATCAGAGGCTAGTTTATGTGCAAAAAGCCCTTCGTTTTTTGCAATCACTGAAGCTGTTTTAGAGAGTTTTTTTGCACCCACCTTATCTACAATTTGATATGTCTGAACTTTTACAAAATCCAAAACACTCAACCCGCCGCAGTATCTTGAAACAGAATTTGTCGGCAATGTGTGGTTTGTACCTGCGCAATAGTCACCAAAGACTTCGGCGGAGTAGTTTCCGACAAACAATGAGCCGTAATTTGAGAATTTGTCCATATATTTCTGTGCATCTTTTAAGCATATCTCCAAATGCTCAGGCGCTCTTTTTTCAGAAATTTCAATCGCCTGCTCCAAATTATCTACAACAACCGCAAACGATTTCTCAAAAGAATTCTTGGCAATTGAAGCCGTTTCAAGAGTCTCAAGCATTTTTTGTGCAGCCTGCTCAACCTCTTTCGCAAATTTGTCAGAAGTAGTCACAAGATACGCCCTCGCATCACTGTCATGTTCGCACTGGGCAAGCATATCCGCCGCAACAAACTCGGCATTCGCCGTTTCATCAGCAATAACCAAAACCTCGGACGGCCCTGCAAGAAAATCTATCCCGCAATCTCCAAACACTTCTTTCTTCGCTGCCGTTACGAACTTGTTCCCCGGCCCGACGATTTTATCAACTTTGTCAATTGTTGCCGTGCCATAAGCCATTGCAGCTATCGCCTGAACTCCGCCAACTTTAAAAATTTTGTCAGCCCCTGCCAAATCACACGCAACTATTGTCACATCTTTTATTTTAGGTGAGCAGGCTATGACTTTCGCCACTCCTGCTGTTTTTGCAGGAACGATGGTCATTATCGCAGTACTAGGCAAAGGGTAATTTCCACCCGGGATGTAGCATCCTGCTGTTTTTATCGGAATGAGCTTGTGCCCGAGCTTTATACCGTCAACTTTTGTATCCAGCGGTTTCAGGCATTTCAGCTGTTTTAGAGAAAATTCTCTGACATTCTTTATTGCTGTTTTTATGGCGGATATTGTTTCTTCGTCTACATTTTTGTAGGCGTTTTCAATTTCTTCTTTTGTGACTTCGATATTATTAATCTCACCGTCAAACTGTTTTGTATGCTCTAAAACAGCACTGTCGCCGTTGGTTTTAACATTCTGAATAATCTCTTTCACCGACTCAATCGATGAAAACTCGATATTCTTAAAAAACTCTTCCGGTATATTTTTATAATTTACAATCTGCATAACTTTAAATTCTCTTTATAAGATCCTGTACTGCGCTTTGTATTGTCTTGAAATCCGCACCCAAGGCGTTGCCTTTAGGCAGAAATATCAGCGATATATATATATTGCTAAATTTATCATCTTTTATCAACAAACGGCAAGCTTCTCTTATGAGCCGTTTTGTTCTGTTTCGTTTGGTCGCACGTTTGTGGAATTTTTTGCTTATAACAAATCCGACCCTTGTCGGATAGGAGGCATCCGTTTTTTTCTTGCCTGCATAGAGCGTCAGACAGGGGTTAGACACGATGTGTCTTTGGTTGTATGTCGCATCAAATGCTTTTTTATTAGTTAGTCGGTATCGTTTTGGAAGCACTTATATCCTCAAAAAATAAAAGACCCCATAGGCATAAGGAGTCTTTTATCAAATTAAACTTACTATAATCGGCTTATGCTCTTTTCTTTGCTAGAATAGCCAATCTATGACGCCCTTTTGCTCTGCGTCTGTTTATAGTTCTAACGCCGCCCGGTGTAGCCATTCTGGCTCTGAAACCGCTGACGTTCTGTCTTTTTCTTTTTGTTCCTTCTAATGTGCGTCTCATTTTATTGCTCCTTGAATAAATTTCATTGCGTTGTATCATGATAGATAACACAAAGTTCAATGTCAACAACGCATACGCAAAAGGTTAAATAATATGAACAATAAAAGGATAGGTTTCATCGGGGCAGGAAAGATGGCAGGAGCAATCATTGAAGGGCTTTTGGCATCAGGACTTTTTGACAAAAACAATATCATCGCATCCGAAATGAATGAAGAAATCGCAAAGTCAGCCCAAGAACTCTTAGGAGTCAATGTCATAACCGACTCAAAAGAACTCGTAAAATCCTCGGATATTATCGTTATTGCAACAAAACCTTTCATCATCCCCGAGCTCTTAGAAAATTTAAAATCTGAAATTACCACAGAAAAGCTTATTGTTTCAATAGCAGCAGGAATCACTTTCAAAAAGATGGAAGATATCCTAGGCACAGACAAAAGACTCGTTCGCGTAATGCCCAATACTCCTGCACTCTTGGATGAAGGAATGAGCGCAGTTTGCAAAAACAACATTGCGACAGATACAGATTTAAATAATATTCTTGAAATATTTTCACAAGTAGGCGAAGTTATCACCTGTGAAGAAAAAGATATGGACGCAATAACCGGCGTTTCTGGTTCAGGCCCTGCGTTTTATTATTATATAATTGACCAGATTGCCAAAGCGGGTGAAAAACTCGGTTTGGATTATAAAACAGCACTACAGCTTTCAGCACAGACAGCTCTTGGTGCAGCAAAGATGCTTCAAGAAACAGGCAAAACCCCTGAAGAACTCATCACCGCAGTAACTACCCCGGGCGGCACAACAGCCGAAGGCAATAAAGTACTCAAAGAAAGCACTATTTCAGAGATACTTTTTGAAACAGTTCAAAAGACTGCCGAAAAGTCTAAGGAGATGAGTCGGTAAGCTACTCCAGCGATTCTTCTGACTGTCATCCTGAGGGTTTTAACCCGAAGGATCTCCGGGAAGTGCTAAAATTTTTATAACATCCTGAGATTCTTCGGTCATTACATTCCCTCAGAATGACACATTATTTTTTACCTTATCGCAACTTTATGGCTCAACATAATTGTATTCAAAACCTTTTTAATATAGACTGACAAAATGGGAAAAGCGAAAAAGAGAAACTTTCATACCTGCATCAAGAGTAAAAACGACTTACCGTCTTTGACACGCAAAGACGCAATCGAAACCATCATCACACGCATTAAAAACAAC
>JAVBRY010000137.1:0-22679 GCA_031547505.1 Candidatus Gastranaerophilaceae bacterium
AGAATATATAGAGCCCGGCAAAGAAATAGTTACTATTGATACCGAATTAGGTAAAGTTGGGTTATCCATATGCTTTGATATCAGCTACCCACTTCATTATGCAGAGCTGTTAAAAAAAGGAGCTGAAATAATTTTATGCCCGGCTGCCTGGTGCGGACCACCCGATGAATCAACTCAAGAAACTGCCAAAAACGTTTGGTGTTCCTATAATACAACCCGCGCTATAGACAGTGCAGCATATTTTATATCAGCCAATATGTGTGAAAAAGTAGATTCTAATCTCTCCTGTGTGGGATATTCACGAATAACAAAATTCAACGGAAAAACTTTAGCCTGTGCAGGCCCGACTGAAGGAGCTGCATTTGCCCAAATAGACCTAAATGAACTCAGAGAATATCGTAAAATAGCACCGCAAAAGTGGAATCGTTAAAAGTGGAAAAAATTATAGAAAAAGCAAAAACCACCCATAACCTCACCAAAGAAGAAATTATTAAACTTCTGGAAGGCAGCCCTGACGAACTTTTTAAGGCTGCTAATGAAGTACGCAAAAAATACGTTGGCGATGAGGTACATCTTCGAGGATTGATTGAATTTTCCAATATCTGTAAGCAAAACTGCCTGTACTGCGGCATTAGAAAAGATAACCAAACCCTAAAGCGCTACCGTTTGACAAAAAATGAGGTGCTTGATTTTGCTAAAAAGGCTGTGGATTATGGGTTTAGGACGATAGTCCTGCAATCCGGCGAAGACAACTTAAGCACAGAAGAAATGTCTGATATTATCTATAAAATAAAAGCCCTGGATGTGGCTATAACGTTGAGTCTCGGGGAAAAAACTTTTGAAGAATACAAGGCTTTTAAAGATGCTGGAGCTAGTCGATACCTATTACGAATCGAAACAACTGATAAAAACTTATATACCCAAATGCACCCAAATATGGACTTAGATAACAGAATCAGGTGTCTTAAAAATCTAAAAGAATTAGGATATGAAACAGGCACCGGCTGCCTTATAGGATTACCTAATCAGGTAATTTCTTCTCTTGCAGACGATATCCTGTTCTTTAAAGAGCTTGATGCAGATATGATAGGAGTTGGCCCATTTATACCGAATAACAACACTCCTCTCAATAATGAATCAGGTGGAACGCTAGAATTAGCACTGAAAGTAATGGCAATTACACGCCTGATTTTACCCGATATTAATATACCTGCTACCACAGCAATGGAAACTTTGAACCCTGAAGGTAGAATCCTTGCTCTTCAATGCGGCGCAAACGTAATAATGCCAAACATGACAGAGGGTGACTACCGAAAATTCTATGAGATTTATCCCGGCAAAGTAGCGGTCAACGACACACCATACGAGTGCAGAGAGGGTATACGACAAAAGATAGAATCAATAGGACGGACGATTTCAACAGATTACGGCTATAGAAATACTGGAAAGACAATACTATGAACGAAGAAATGAATCTAAAATGCTGTGCACACCTTGGTGACGCGGTGTATGAACTTTATATAAGAGAGAAGATTATTCATCTGACTTCTAACCTCGCCAAACTGCACAAAATTAACACCTCGCTTGTTCGGGCATCTTTTCAGTGTGAACTTCTCGATTATTTGGAGCCATACCTGAGCGATGAAGAGCAGGAATTAATACGCCGTGGTAGAAACATCCCGTCCTCGTCTTCACGTCGCACAAATCAAGCCCTGCATCGGCTCTCTACCGGATTCGAGGTTCTGATAGGCTGGCTGCACCTTTACGATAAAAAAAGGTTGGAAAAGATTTTTGCTCTAATTGATGAGCAAATAGATGAAACAGAACTTAAATAATTGTTGTATTTTAACCTTTATTGTTTATAATAATCTTACTCACCATCCTCAATGCAGATAATCCGCTTGAGAGAGCGGAAAAAAATCAAATGCATTATGAAAGGAAAAAACAACAATGGCAAACATAAAATCATCCAAGAAAAGAATTCTTGTAGCAGAAAAAAACAGGCTGAGAAACGTTGCTGTAAAGTCTGAAATCAAAACTGCTTTGAGAAAAGTTCTTGAATTAGCACAAGCCAAAGAAGAAAAATCATTACCTGCAGCTTTGAGCCACGTATATAAATTATGCGACAAAGCGGTTTCAAAAGGTATTTTGCACAAAAACACAGCTGCAAGAAAAAAATCTAGATTGACTATCGCTGTTAACAAGCTATTAGCCGCTGAAGCAGCCCCAACAAAGTCAACCAAGAATTAAAAATTTTTAGCCCCGTAAGGGGCTTTTTTAATGGAGAATTTTTTGTTGAACAGAAATGCCCAATCTACTTTCGATTAGTGCATATAACTCACCCTGCTATCAACAAAGGTAAATGTTGGGATAGTAATCCCGAACGACGAGCTGACATTGTAAGTTCTATGTTTTCAAACCTAACTTATAAGATCCCTCACAGCATTCAATTAATACAACTTGCTGTATTTAACACTGCGGGATGACAGTAAAAAAGAACCTCTAAATATTTAGAGGTTCTTTTAATTTAAAATATTTGATTAACCTACGAGTCTGCTCTCATCTGCTTCAGAAGCCTTAACCATTATAGCGTGCTCGATAGGATTTTCTTTTTTAATAGAATTGTCGAAACCGAACTCTTCGTACCCTAACTCATCTTTAGGCTTTTTCATCTGGTACTCATCAACCAATTTTTTAGCCAATTCAGCGATTTCATAAACAAGCTGGTATCTGTTTTCGCTGTTTTCGTTTAATTCCCATGCTACTTTTATAATCTGTGTCATTTTCTCTCCGATTCCTTAGTTTTTCCTTTATTAAATTAACTATAATATAATCCATTCCTAATATCAAGGAGCGACTAAAAATCGCTTGAAACAAAGTTGAAAGCTGATTTTTGTCGTCCCGTGCTTGACACGGGACCTCCGGCAAAGCCGGTCAAGGACTACACAAAACAAAAGGCGGAATATACCCGCCTTTTATCAAATATTTATTGTGCTAATTACTTAAGCAGAAACTTTTCCTTTGGCAGTTTCTACAATAATAGAAAATGCATCCGGTTCATTAACAGCCATTTCAGCAAGCATTTTTCTGTTTACAGAAATTTCGGATTGTTTCAGAGCATTCATAAATTTAGAATAGCTCATACCGTGTTGTCTGACAGCAGCATTGATTCTGGTAATCCAAAGACGACGCATATTTCTTTTCAGATGGCGTCTGTCTCTGTATTGGTATTTCAGTTTTTTCATTACTGCTACGTTAGCAACTTTGAATATTCTGCTTCTTGCGCCTATAAAGCTTTTAGCAAGTTTTAATATTTTTTTATGTCTTTTTCTTAAGACGTTACCGCGTTTTACTCTCATTGTTCACCTTCCCTATCTTGAGTACTTCATGTATGGCAGTTCTTTGGAAATCAAATCTACATTTCCCTCGAAGACTTCAATCATTCCTGACATTCTTCTTTTTCTTGCAACAGACTTATGCTGAAGCAAGTGTTTTTTCCCTGCCCCTCTTCTGAGAAGTTTACCTGATGCGGTAACTTTATAGCGTTTCGCGGCCGCACGGTGGGTTTTCATCTTTGGCATAGTTCGTTCTCCTTTTCGGTTGTTGTACTTGGGAACAAGAAATGAATCCTTATTGCAGCTCTTGGCTATCTCAATTCAGGAACCACCTCTGGCATCCCCCTACGGGCAACTGTGACATGCCGTCCACAGAGTACCTCTGGTATAAACAATTCTAAACCAAAAAGATTTCCATGCAAGCATAAGCATACATCTTGCAATGTTTAGTAATAAATTATCATTTTTTTATCTTAACAAGAACAGGCTTTTCCATCGGCAGCTTAAACCAGAATGTCGTGCCTTCACCTCTTTGGGACTTGAAGCTTATCTCACCCTGATGCAGGTCTATCGCTTTTTTACAGACAGCGAGTCCTATGCCGTAACCTTCTTTTTGTTTTGATATATCGTCATTCGCCTGAGAAAAGAATTTAAACAGCTTGTCCTGGTTTTCAGCACTGATTCCCTGACCGTTGTCTCTGATTTCAAAATGGAAGAACTTGTCATCACAGTAAGTAGCGATTTCTATTACGCCGTCATCGTTGGTGAATTTTATGGCATTAATCACAAGATTATAAATAACCTGACGGAAACGCTTTGAATCTGCCTCTATAGGGAAATCGTTTAAAGAAGTTTTCAGGTTGATTTTTTTACCTTCGAATGCAGACTCTTGAGTCGAAAGAATCTCCAAAATAATCTCTTTAGGGGTGAATTCATCATAAACCAGACCTATATTGTTAGTTGCAGCCTGTGCCATATCCATAATATCTACAACCAAACTCGACATATGCAAAGAACTAATACTTATATTGTCTAAATATACTATTGCTTTTTCAGGGTCATTTATTGCACCTTCTCTCAAAAGGTTGGTAAAACCTATAATTGTATTCAGAGGATTCTTGAACTCATGTGACATACTGGCGATAAACTCCAGCTTATCCTGATCTTTTTGTTCAAGAATAGAATAAAGACGTGCATTCTCAATAGCAAAAGCAATGTTATCGGCAACCAAAGTAAGAATCTGTTTGTTTTCTTCATTTACAGGACCGGACGAATTGTGGACAAAAATAGCGCCTAAAAATTTATCTTTATTTAACAGAGGAACACATAAGTAATTATTCCCGATTTTGTTCTTTAAAAGCTTGAGCACTTCTTTCGAGTTTGCATTTTGTTTTTTTAGCTGTGTATCACACTTTTGGATAAAACCATGCAAATAAGAATCACAATTAATACAGACATATTCTTCAATATTATGTAAATTTAATTCTTTAGATTCTTCATCATATATACATATAGCACAATAATTTATATCCAAAATACCCAGCAGCTCTTCAATAATAATTTTATAAAGTGAAGTTATATTCATAGTCGAGCTTATCTGGCGTGTAATACTATTAACAACTCTCAAACGCTCCTGATTTTCCAAAAGTTTATTAAAACACACAGCCAAATCTTCCTGAAGCTGCACTTCAGGCACAGAGGCACCCTCATCAGGTTTTTTAAATTTTTGAAAGAACTGCCGTATTTTATCGGCAATTTTTTTGTGATTGTTCAAATTATTTTTGTCCATTGAAGATGTATACAATTTCGATAATATAAAGTTAACATTTTATAATCAGAATTATTTAATGTATTTTCCGTTCAGTATAGTTTTATAAAATCGGGTAGATTATTTGTACGTTGCTAGGGCTGAGAACTTAATGTATAATTTCTAGAATTATGGATAGCACTAATAATAGAGGTAGATTATTCGTTGTTTCCGGCTCTTCAGGAGTCGGAAAAGGAACGCTGCTGAAAGCACTTCTCACAAACAACCCTGAAATAAATCTTTCCATATCCGCTACCACAAGACAACCCCGGTCGGGGGAGGTCGATGGAGTAAGTTATTTTTTCATGGCAAAAGATGACTTTTTAAACGCTATCGAAAACAAAGAGTTTTTAGAATGGGCTGAATTCAATGGGAACTACTACGGCACAAAGCAATCCTATGTTGAAAAAACTTTAAACAAAAGCGAGGACTTAATTCTTGAAATCGAAACCAAGGGCGCAAAACAAATCAAAGAAAAAATGCCTGAGGCTATATTAATATTTATACTGCCACCATCAACAGAAGAACTCGAAAAACGCCTCCGCGGCAGAAACACCGAGGACGAAACAGCCATACAAAACCGTCTCAAAGAAGCCCTTCGTGAAATCGAATGCTCGAAAGACTATGACTATTGCGTGGTTAATGATGATTTGGACAGAGCACTGACTGAATTACAAGGTATACTTAACGCTTAAAACCTAATACAAATTTACGTTATTAATCAAGAAGGTTGTAGGATCAATCTTTTGTCCGCTCGGAGATATATTCTTCATGTCATTTATTTGAGGCAGCACTTCAAAATTCGCTCTGAGTTTTTCAATCGGAGCTTTAGTATTAAGAATTTCATCCAAATGCAAGCCTTCCAAATTTTCAAATTTGTTACTATTCTTACTGAATTCAGTAACAAATTTTATACTTTCAGGTTTTACTTCAGGAGTTAACAATCTCTTTAAACAATCGACCATATACTCTGCACCTTTATGGTCAGCCGTATATCCACCCTGAAAAGCATGCTCTGCAAGGATTGGTATCATTTCTTTCGTTGCAGCAAATTGTTTTGCAGCTTTCTCTTGTTTTATAATACCGCCGGACATCGCGCTCAATATCCATTTTGCCGGTGTTGAGCCGGTATTATTTATAATCTCTTGCGTGCAATCAAGCGCATCAGGATTCTTTTTTGAAGCTATAATAATATCTCCAACCAATCTTTCTAAAACAGTCTCCTTGCCAACAACCTCAAACATATTTACATCAGTCGGCAAAAATATTTTTGAAGACGCTAATTCTGCTACATCAGCAACAAGACCCTGATGCTGCATAGGCAAAGCCTTTATATCTTTTTTAAATTTCGCAATCTCGGGCAAAGTTTGAGCATATGCCTCTAGTGTCGTCTTCAGCTCTTGAGCTGTTCTTGTATCAGCCGCTCTGCGTACGGCACCTGTTGTTTGCCAAGCCTCCGTAAGTCTGCCAATCGGACGAAGAGCTTGTTTTGAAATTTTTGAAAACATTTTTACTTCCTTCATACTTTTATTATGTTTATGTAAAAACCGAACAAAAAATTTGTTGCTAAAATTGTAGACAAAAAACTCGTTTTCTTTACATTAGAGAAAACGAGTTTTTAAAAATAATATTTTTATTTTCTACATAGCACCTTTAACAATAGCGCCGAAACTGTCCGCAGTTAAACTTGCGCCGCCGACCAATGCACCGTCAATATCTGACTTCGACATTTGTTCAACGATTGTGTCTGGCTTAACACTTCCACCGTAAAGGATTCTTGTAGCGTTGGCAGCAGCTTCGCCTGAAACTTCCTTAACAACGTTTCTGATCATAGCGATTACTCTGTTCGCTTCATCTGAATCACAAGTTTTGCCTGTTCCGATAGCCCAGATTGGTTCGTATGCAATGATTGATTTAGCAACTTCTTCAAGTGACAAACCTGAAAGCGCAGCTTTGATTTGAGAAGTAATATGTGAATCCGTGATTCCTGCTTCACGCTGTTCTAGTGACTCTCCGCAACAGATGATAGGAATCAAATTATTTTTAAGAATAGCTTTCGCTTTTTTGTTAATCATTTCATCAGTTTCGCTAAAATACTGACGTCTTTCTGAGTGCCCGATGATGATATATTCAGCACCGGCATCTTTTGCCATCTCAACCGAAACTTCACCTGTAAAAGCACCTTGAGTCTCGTAGTATGCGTTTTGAGCAGCGATTTTCACTTTACCGCATCCGCATTCGTTAACAGCTTTGCTCACAGCAGACAATGATGTGAATACAGGAGCAACAACCACTTCAGGAAGCGCTGCTTTGTCTGAATCTTTTATTTCCTGCATAATCGCATTTACTAATTCTACAGACTCACACTGAAGTTTGTGCATTTTCCAGTTGCCTGCAATCACCGGTTTTCTAGACATAATAATTCTCCTCTGTTATCTAACTCGTTAATTGAATGTTAGTAAAAACAAAGGTAATTATCAAGTTTTTTCACAGGCTGATTCATAGTGCTATCAGTATATTATTAGGGAATAACAATCCCCTTCTGCCTGCCGGAAACTTTATCAAAAGCTTCTGAAATTTTTGAAAAGTATTTCTCTTCAGGCTTTATAATAATCTTTTCATCCTTTGTAAAAGATGCTGCAGTATTATTAAAGAGATTTCCTGTTAAAGAATTACCATGTTTTTTTACAGATGCATCTGAAATTTTTATTTCCAAACTATCTTCAAGAAGCTGTCCCTTTAGCTTTGGAATTGTAATCTCAAGTTTTATTTTTTTTGCAGCCGCTTGATTTCCCAATTCTTCAAATTGCTTAAACTCGGGATTTCCAACAAATTTTTTCAACAGGTTAAGACACTTTGCACTTTGCGCGGCTTCAGGTTTTTTAAAAAATATTGTTCTCATTGTTTTTCCTTATTAAAGTCATAAACTATTTAAATATTTCATCTACTTGTGCATGAAATTCTTTAGTTTTTGCATCAAAGTTTTTAGCTGCATTACGTTCTGCTTGCGTGAGTATTCTTTCATGCAAATTTTTAGGATTTACCATATCTATTGCTTTCTCTATCAAACTGATTTCTTTATCTGTTTTGATTTTTGGGCTTTTATTCATTAACAAACTTGTTTTATCATCTTTCGCTTGAAGCTTTTCCAAATCATTCCTAACCGCACTTAAAGCCATACGAACTCTTCCCATATAATGGTCTTCCGGCTTAAATTCAGTGGTGCTGATAGGATGACGGTTTTTTCCGCCCAAATAATGCCAGACTTGCTGCCTCAAAGACTTAACAGCAGTTTTTGCATCCATAGTCTGCAACGGCTGTTTGTTCTTTTTGGTTTTAAAAATATTTTTAAAAGCTGTAACACGTTCTTTTTTATTTATAAGAGTTTTATTACTTGCAACAACAAGTGTTATGGGCTTGCGAGGAGTTCCTGAGGTTTGAAGACTCATTCTAATACCATCACGTACAGCTTCTGCTTGTATTTCTCTATATTTAGCATAATTTTCATTCGCTTTAAAAGCATCTTGTACCTCTTTACGAACAGCCGTGGCTCTGGCTTCAACAATAGCCTTTGATTCAGCTTTAGGGAACATATTTCTCACAGCTTGTAATGGCTTTTTAAAATTAACATTTTTCAAATTTACAATTTTCATACTTCTACCTTCTATTCTCGGCTATTATTACTGATAATCTATACAAAAACCGAACATAAAAAAATTAAACACCGCATTTGGTAGATATTTACAATATTTAACATTTGAAAGTGATTTCTATGACAAATTTATAGCCTATTTGGGCTATTTAATTGAAAATATTTTTGGTTATGTTAACTTTTGTTACGCATTTGCATGTTGATTCCAATAAAACAACTCTATTATTCAAAAAACAACTAAACGATTAAGTGTATTTTGTACAAAAAATGCATGCAAAGCATCAAAAAACATGGTATAATCAGAAAACAGAGATGAATAAGTGTTCTCTTTACCCTTTATAGAAAGACAGACGAAACAAAAAATTGTAAAGAAATTGTTAACAAATCATGAGAAAAAGGCAATTTATTTAACCAAAATTTTTTATTAACAATGTAGGGAAATTTAAAACGTGTGAAAATGTCGGAGGAAAGACATGACAATTAGTGTGAACTCAAGAAAAAAACAAGCAAAAAAATCATTTGAGGAATTATTAAATGATTTAAGAACCAGCAACTCTGAAAAAGTCAGATACAATGCTGCCAGAGTGTTGGGCGAGATTGGCGACTCTCATGCAGTGGATCCGCTTATTGACGTATTGAAAAACGATAAAAACGGTTCAGTACGTTTATATGCAGCCCGTGCATTAGGCGAGTTAGGCGATTCTCAAGCAACTAGACCTCTTATCGAATCCTTAAGAGAAGACAGAAACGTGGATGTACGTGTACGTGCAGCTCGCGCTTTGGGTCGTTTAGGCGGTAAATTGGTTGTTGAACCGTTAGTAGAAGCATTGAACGATGAAAATCCACAAGTTTGTATCACAGCCACAGATGCTTTGATAGAAATCGGCGATGTTGCTACAGATGCTCTAATGGAATCATTAGACCATGAAAAAGTTAATGTCAGATGTGACGCGACAAGAGCTTTGGGCGAAATCGGAAACCCGAAAGCTGTTGACAAAATAATCACTATGCTGAAAGACGAATGGGTTAACGTAAGAATCTATGCAGTTACTTCATTGGGCAAATTGAATGACACAAAAGCCGTTCCGGCCTTGATTGAAGTTATGCAGAACAAAAAAGAAAATGATTTAGTAAGAGCCGGCGCAGCTGCTGCACTTGGTGTATTGCGTGATCAAAGAGCGTTAATGCCGTTGAGAGAACTGATTATGGGCGCTGAAGAACTCGGTGAACTTGAAGATACAGCTTTGAAATCTTTCAAAAAGATTATGGCTGCTAACTGGCAAGCTATTCCGGGCGCTGCACCACAGAAAAAATCAGTCAACGCTTAGAAAAATTTCTAAAACACTAAAACAGTCCCAAACAGGGACTGTTTTTTTATGTACTTACATAACTGCGCCGCCCCGGGCATCAAATATTGAGTTTCGCTTTAATAGAAATTTTACGGGGTCTCATAGCTACCTTACATTAATTACTTGGTTACAAACTTTTTTTGAATTATAATTGTTTTAATAAAGAGAAACAGGGGAGTTAGCGGTGATTAAAGAACAGTATTATCCACAGGAAATTGAGCAAAAGTGGCAGAAGATTTGGGAAGATAACAAATTCGGCAAAACTTGTGAAGATTGTGACAAGCCGAAATATTATGCCCTGTCTATGTTTCCGTACCCGTCAGGCAAGCTGCACATGGGCCATGTTCGAAACTACGCAATCACTGACGTAATCGCCCGTTTCAAAAAAATGTGCGGATTCAATGTTCTTAGCCCTATTGGCTGGGATAGCTTCGGGCTCCCTGCAGAGAACGCTGCTATTCAGCATGGCGCAAACCCTGCTGTTTGGACAGACGAAAATATCGATTACATGAAAATACAAATGAAACGTCTCGGACTGATGTATGACTGGGATAGAGAAATAGCTACCTGCAAACCCGACTATTACAAATGGACTCAGTGGCTGTTTTTACAGTTTTATAAAAAGGGATTGGCATACAAAAAAGAAGCTGCCGTAAACTGGTGTGAAAAATGCGCAACAGTTCTTGCAAATGAACAGGTAATCGACGGCAAATGCTGGAGATGCGACGACATCGTTGAGAAAAAATACCTTTCGCAATGGTTCTTGAAAATCACAGACTACGCAGAACAACTGTTAGCAGACTTAGACAAACTCGACGGCTGGCCTGACAGCGTAAAAGTTATGCAAAAGAACTGGATAGGCAAATCCAAGGGCGCTATCCTTAAATTCAAAGTCAAAGAAATTCCGGGTATGGAGATTCCTCCAGAAATTCCGGTTTACACTACACGTCCTGACACAGCATTCGGCATAACATATCTTGTTGTAGCACCCGAATACGGCGACATTGAAAAATTAACAACCGACGCACAAAAAGCAGAGGTTGAACAATACAGAGAAAACGCAAGAAAGATGACTGAAATCGAGCGTCTTTCTACAGAACGTGTAAAAACAGGTGTGCCACTCGGTACACACGCAATAAACCCATTTACAGGCGAGGAATTCCCGCTTTGGACAGCAGACTATGCTCTTGTTGAATACGGAACAGGCGCTGTAATGGCGGTCCCGATGCATGATGAGAGAGATTATGACTTTGCAGTAAAGTATAATCTGCCGTTAAAAGAAGTAATTATTCCACCAACTGAATGTCATTCCGCACTTGATGCGGAATCTCCGGCAAAGCCGGTCAATGTCGGTGGACCTGCTGCGCAGGGGATTCCCGATCAAGCCGGGAATGACAACAAGATTAACGGTGCCTACACTGAGCCCGGTATTATGGTTAATTCCGGTGAATTTAACGGTATGCAAAACGAAGATGCCAAAAAAGCAATGACTGAAAAAGCTCAAAAAGACGGCTTTGGCGAAGCGACTACCCAATACAGACTGCGTGACTGGTTGATTTCACGCCAAAGGTACTGGGGCGCTCCTATTCCGATTGTTTATTGTGACAAATGCGGACCTCAGCCTGTTTGTGAATCAGAACTGCCTGTAAAACTTCCTGAAGACGTTGATTTTTCAGTAACAGGAAAGTCACCGATTCTGACATCACCGACATTCTTAAAAGCAAAATGTCCGACATGCTGCGGTGAAGCTACAAGAGAAACCGATACAATGGATACATTTATGTGTTCAAGCTGGTATTTTTTGAGATTCGCCGATGCAATAAATGATAAAGAAGCCTTCAACAGAGACTTGGTGAACAAGTGGCTGCCTGTAGATCAGTACGTAGGCGGCATCGAGCATGCGATTTTGCACTTGTTGTATTCAAGATTTTTCACAAAAGCATTGAAAGATATGAACTTGTTGGATTTTGACGAACCGTTCGCAAACCTCTTAACTCAAGGCATGGTCTTAAAAGACGGTTCGAAAATGTCCAAATCAAAAGGCAACACAGTTGACCCTGACGAAATTTTCGAGAACTATGGCGCTGATACAGCAAGACTTTTCATCCTTTCGGATTCACCTCCTGCGAGAGATTTTGACTGGTCTGATGCAGGCGTTGAAGGATGTTATAAATTCCTTAATCGTGTCTGGAGACTGTTCTCGATGAATGAGAATAATATAATTTTCGATTACAAACTGCCAGATATTGAGTCGTTGAGCAAAGAAAACAATAATCTTGTCCGCCAGACTCATATTTCAATCAAAGGTGTAACTCAGGATATTTCAAACGAATTTCAGTTCAACACAGTGATTGCAAAATATCGTGAATTTACTAATGCAATTTATGATTATAGCAATGACAAAAAAGAATATTCTGATGAAGACAAAAACGTTTTGAGCTTTGCGCTTTTGACCTTGTTGAAACTTCTGTCTCCGACGACAGTTCATCTGTCAGAGGCTCTTTGGAACCAAATCGGCGGAACTTCTTCAATCCACGAACAAGATTGGCCAAAGTATCAGGACAACCTAGCCAAAACATCCGCTATAACTCTTGTCGTTCAGGTAAACGGAAAAGTTAAAGACAAGATTGAAGCAGACGCTGAGGCTTCGAAAGAAGAGCTGGAAAAACTGGCACTTGCAAGTGAAAAAGTAAAACAGAATATCGAAGGCAAAGAAGTAGTAAAAACCATTGTCGTTCCGGGCAGACTGGTTAATATCGTTATAAAATAAACCCGCCGCCGCCTTGGTATTAATTAGACCAAGGCTATTTAGAATTATAGAAGAGTGTATATGTTTAAAAAAATCCTTATATTATGTTTATTTCTGGTGCTTGCACCGTTGAGTGCGAATGCGATTCCTGCTAATGACGGCTTTCAGGTCAAAGTCGGAATAAGCGATACGGGATTTTCAAACTACTATTACAAACAGGTTGAAGTCTCTGCTACCGATAATTTTATCGTAGTTGATAATGCAACAGAAAAAGTCGTAGGAGAAGTCCCTGCCAACACACCCGTGATGGTGAGCCTTTGTAATGGATGCTTTGATGTTTATATAAACGGCAAAGAAACCGCAACCAAGCTCAAAGGACCTGTGGCTATCGCTTCTGAAAAAGGGATGCTCTACATACCGAACCATAAAAGAGTAGGAAAACAGGCAATCTACAGGGGTGTATTTGAACTTACAAAATCACCTACAAGAGAAGGCACTTTCAGCGTAGTTAATGTTTTGGATATCGAGTCTTATTTAAGAGGCGTTGTCCCTAACGAAATGCCGGTATCATTCGGCCTGGAAGCCCTAAAAGCACAGGCAGTAACCGCAAGAAACTATGTAATGAAACCCAGAGAACGCAACTATCACAACTTCGATGTATGTGACTCGGTTGCATGTCAGGTATATTTCGGAGCAGGAACAGAACAGACTCTTGCCGATCAGGCAATCGTCGAAACCGAAAATATCGTCGCTCTCTACAATGCAGAACTTATCCTCGCATTATACAGCTCCACAGCGGGTGGATATACCGAGAATTATGAAAACGTGTTTTCTGACTGTACTTCTAAAAATTTCTTGTTGACAGCAATCCCTTATTTAAAAGGCGTTCCCGATAACGACAAAATCAAAAAACTCGAAACCGAAGGCGATGTAAGAGATTTTTATTTGTCGACGCCGACAACTTTTGATAACAAATCTCCTTATTTCAGATGGACAAGAGAATGGACACCCGAAGAGCTGATAGAAATTTTACAAAAAACCTTGAAAACATATTCAAACACCAATTTCGTAAAACCTGCTTTTACAGATGCTGACAAAATAGGAAAAATACAGGATATAAAAGTCACAAGACGAGGTGTCTCGGGCAAAATAGTTATGATGGAGCTTAAGACAGATCAAGGCACATACACAATCCAAAAAGAACTCATAATCAGACAAATTTTCAAAAAAGATAACAAAAATCTGCCTTCAGCGAACATCATTTTCGACTTGGAAAAAGATGAAAAGGGCAATATTACAAAAATCACAGCCAACGGCGGCGGATTCGGCCACGGAGTCGGTATGAGCCAGTGGGGTGCTGGCATGATGGGCTCTATGGGATATTCTTACGATGAAATCCTGAAGCACTATTATTCAGGCATCGAAATCACAACGAATCCTTTGATTCTCTCATCAGAACCCGGTGATGATACAGCTTCATTCAGCTTTTACAGTAAAAAGAAAAAGACCACGCTTGTTGTTGAAAACAAATTTCAGTTCAGCAACTTGATTGTAGCAATAAATTCAAAAGAGCTCAGATTTGAAATGGCGCCACAGCCTTTCAAACCGCATAAATTTGATTTAACACCTTATATTAAAAACGGCAAAAACCAGATTACAATTATAATGCCGTACAAGGATAGCAATAAAAAATCTCTTCGAGTTTATTTAGAGCTCAACGGAGTACAAAAATGAGTAAATCTCAAAGTCTATTAAGAGCTGCCTGGATTATAGCTTTCGTGACAATCATAAGCAAAATCATAGGATTCTTGCGTGACATTGTTATCGCAAACTTCTACGGCGCAGGATTGACTTCTGACGCTTATTTCTATGCTTATCAGATTCCGGCGCTTGCACTAATTCTGCTTGGAGGAATCGGCGGACCGTTCCACAGTGCGGTCGTGGCAGTATTTTCAAAGATAATTCCGGACCTCGACGCAAAAGCTCCCGAGAATGTTAACAAACTCTTTAATACATTTTTGACAGTGACGTTTTTAGCATTTCTAGCAATCGGCGTCCTGTGCTTTGTGTTCTCTGACGTGATTATGCAATTTATCATATCGGATGGCAGTGCGCAGTTAGTGCATCTTGCCAGTATGCACCTTAAAATAATGACACCTGTCCTTGTTGTTGGCGGTGTTGTCGGGATATATTACGGCATTTTGATTACGTATAAAGAGTTTTTGATTCCGAATATTTCGCCGATGCTTATGAGTATTGCAATCATTGCAATTATTTCTCTGGTCAGACACGATGCCTCAGGCTATGTTTTGGCAGGAGCAACAACCGTTGGCGCACTGTGTCAGTTTGTGTATCAGCTGCCTAAGTTAAAATCATTAGGGTTCTCATTCAAACCTAACCTCAACATCTTCAACAACCCTGAATATAAAAATATATTAGAGCTGTTGTTTCCTGCGATACTCAGCTCAACCGTGGGACAGATTTATATTTATGTTGATATGTTCTTCGCTTCACAGCTCCAAGAAGGCGCCTGGACAGCGATAGGATACGCAAACAGACTGTTCCAGTTCCCTGTAGGGATTTTGGTCACAGCGTTCCTCGTGCCGTTGTTTCCTATATTTTCAAAGCTTGTCGGAGAAAAGAATTACGATGACATAAGATACTATTTCAACAAAGGTGTCGGAATGCTCAATTTCGCAGCGTTTCCGATTCTTATTTTGATTATATTATTGGGCACAAATGCAATCGAACTCGTATTCCAAAGAGGTGCATTCAACGAAGTAGCAACAATGATGGTATCAGAAGCGCTCTTCTTCCTGTCTGTCGCAATCATACCTTACGTTTTCAGAGATTCGATAACAAGAGTATTCTACGCATTCAACGATGCAAAAACACCTTTTCTGGTATCTCTTTCATCGATTTTGATTAAATTTATCCTAAACTATTTCTTCGTTAAACAGTTCGGAATAGGCGGTATCACACTGTCTACATCACTCGTAACCTTGATAAACGGTTTCTGGCTTGGCTTATTGATTAAGAAAAAAATGGAAATGGATTACGGAATCTATTTCAAAAACCTGTTCAAAATGGCTGTGGCATCTGTTATCACTTACTTTGTCTGTCTTGAAATCTACAAAATTTGGGACGCATACATTCCACATACAAGAATGTTCCTGTGTGCAAAAATCCTTGTTATCACAGTAGTTTGCACAGTTATCTATTGCATACTTGCAGCGATATTCAAAGTTCCTTACATTTCTGAACTTTATAACAGACTAAAAGGCAAAATCCTAAAAACCAAGGACAATGGGAATAATGATGGTTTTTAATGATAAATTTATAGAAGATCTAAATTACACCTTGAAAAATGGCGGCGTAATTGCCTTTGTGACCGACACCGTCTGGGGCGTAGGTTGTCTGCCTGATTCTGAAAAAGGTGTAGAAAAAATATACGAACTAAAAGGCAGAGATCGTTCAAAGCCATTAATTCTTATGTCTAATGATGTCGAAAACCTTTACCCGTATACAAAAAACGTTTCACAACAGGCGGAAGATTTAATAAAAAAACACTTCCCGGGTGCTCTGACATTAATCTTTGAAAAATCAGAAAAAACCCCTCTGTTTGTAACTTCTGAAAAAGACACAGTAGGAATAAGAGTTCCTGACAATCAGACTTTCCAAAAAATATGCGAGGTGATTGACGGACATGTCCTCGCTACAACGAGTGCTAACCTGTCTGACCAGCCATCGGCAAAAACTTATGAACAAGCAACAGAGTTCATAGGCAGCTATGTAGATTATATTTTTGAAGACTTCGGCAACAACGCAAAAGGACTCGAATCAACCGTTGCATTAGTAACAGGTGATGAAATAAAAGTCTTGCGTCAGGGTGAAATAGCTATTTAAGCAATCGTTGAAAACTTAACGCCTGCTTTATTCATTATTTCTTCACCAGCTATACGGCTCTCATTCGGAAGACTAAAAATAGCTGCTCTTTCTAAGCTTTTACCTTTTGCCGGATTAGTAATATTAAAATCACTTGCCAATTTTTCTACCTTGTTAAGTACTTGTTTTAATCTTGACGAATTAGCCGGAATTTTTACGAAATACATTGGTGACACAGCGTTTGGTGACATTTTCTCTCCTTATTAAACATTTCCCCATTTCACCTCTCTATAATACTGTGTCATGTATGCTTTTGGGAATAGCCCGGGTGTTTTTTCTTTATTTTTGTTAATATTCGACGACTTTAAAATTCCTCTCCTTTTCATTAAAAGAAGGAGCTGCGTCTTGTCACCCCGCTGCATAATTATTTGACTAAATCAACAATCATATTCTGAGCGGGGTCTAAAATGCGTACTTTAGATGCCGCTCAGACTTATATAAAACATATTTCCAAGCCTAACACAGCGGCATGACAGAGACTTCCATGCCCCGCCACCCAAATACTTTCATAACATTAAAGTTTGATATAAGATATCCTTAACAAGCAACGGGTGAAATTATGCAAATCAGCAGAGCCTCATATCTGAATACAAGACGTGATGCATGGGTTGAGATAAACCTTGATTTTATTGAGCATAATATCCTTGAACTGAAAAAGTACCTCAAATCTGATTCAAAGCTCCTGGCTGTTGTGAAAGCTGATGCATACGGACACGGAGCAGTTATGATTGCGCCTGTGCTTTTGGCTTCAGGTGTTGATGTGCTCGGGGTTTCGTCTATCGATGAAGGTATGCAGCTAAGAGAGGCGAAAATTGATGCACCTATTCTTGTCTTGGGTGCAGTGCCTGTCTGGTCTTTTGACTGGGCAGCTACGAACAATATTTCACTCTCTGTTTTTTCTGATGAACACATTGAAGCCTGCAAACTCACTTACGAAAAAACAGGCATAAAACCCAAAGTTCAGGTAAAAATCGACACCGGTATGAACCGTATCGGCGTTCGACCTGAGGATGCACTTGAGTTTATCCAAAAAATTCAAAATTCTGACTTTATAGAACTGGAAGGAATTTTCACCCACTTCGCCAGCTCTGAAGAAAAAGAAACAACAAAAATTCAGTACGAAAAATTCTTGGAAATACTTGATAATATTAATACAACCGACACAAAAGACTTAGTAATCCACTGTGCAAACACCGCTGCATTCACATCATTTGAAGAACTCGGCTGCTCTATGGTACGTGCAGGGATCGGTATTTATGGGCTTCAGCCTGATGTTATGCAAGGAACAGAAAAACCTGAGTTGAAACAAGCAATGGCTCTTCGAGGCAGAATCACAAACATCCACGAAGCCGGCAAAAACGAAGGCGTAAGCTATTCGCACACATTCATAACACCCGACAGAATAAAAATAGCAACCATTCCTATCGGATACGCAGATGGAGTTGCAAGAAACCTTTCGAATAAAATTTACGGAATTATAAACGGCAAAAAAGTTAAACAAATCGGCAACATCACAATGGATCAGATGATGTTTGATATCACAGGCTTAAACGTCAATGAAGGCGATATCATTACACTTTTGGGTGAAGACAGCGGCGAATTTATCAGCGTCGACGAATGGGCGAATATCTTAGGTACAATTAACTACGAAATAACCTGCCGCCTAAAAGTCCGCCTGGCAAGAGTTTATACACGGTAAACAACGTGGTTGCCACCCCGCTGAATGATTAGCGTACACTGCATAAAACTTATCTGAGCGGGGTCTAAAATCATACATTTAGATACCGCTCATACTTATACAATGTCACATCCAAAAATCACACAGCGGTATGACACTATACCTCATGCCCGGGAATGCGCACTATCTAAACAGCCGAAATATTCTCTTCCTTATTAATAACCTTAAACGCCGGTTTTCTGCTTATATCGTTAAACACGATAGCAGGCTTTTGAGAGCGCTGTTCTTCCTGAATTTTCTTGTAATAGTCTTTGACCATCACTATCTGGCTCTTTATACATTTAAAATTGTTTTTCGATAAGTAATCTTCAATCTTCGCACCGCTGACCTGATATTTTTTATTTATTACATAAAGGCTGAAGTTTTTTTTGCGGGCAAGGATTCGGCTTATTGCAAAGTTAATCACATCACCGTAACATTCGTCATACCCCTGCACAAGTTCAACATCAAGGATAAAGTTTTTGTTATCATCGGTCTGAATAGAAAAATAGCCTTTTATTTTAGAGCCTTCTTCAACAACATATTTGAAATATGATGTCTTGCTCAAACCGGAGAATACTATATTATGAAACTCTTTTTTTGTCTTCGCTAAAGAGTATCTAAAATGCGAAAAAATATTGTCGTTATAGATGTTTTGCACAGCTTCAGCATCAGAGTTTTTAAACGGTCTGAAAAACCCTTTATCGAGGCAGGATTTTGCGGTGCTTATTTTTTCCATCTTCCAAAGCTGTTCTGTAGAACACATCCTAAACCCGCATCCTTTTGAAAACAGCTCCATCAACTCATCCAACTCACAATCCACTCTTACGGTAAACGTGTTCGCCCCCATCGCACCATATTTTGCGGTAGCAAACCCAACAAGTTGTCTCCCTGCAGCATAAGAGTTTTTGTTCAAAAATAGTTTAGAAATATTCCAGCTGAACGGGTTGCCATACTGGGCTTTAAGTGCAATCATTCCATTGATTTGGCGGTCTTCTTCAAGCGAAACAAAAGACTCCTGCAAAGATCTGAATCGAATAGGAAGAATGTTGTTTATAAAATTGAACGGGAACGGAATCAAAAGATTAAACCCGAAAGGCCCGAAAGACACACTCTCATCATCCGTATCCGAAACCATGGAAATCATTTTTCTCAGTTTAGAAATATCTCGAATTTTTAAATTTCTAATCTTTGCCATTGAACTAATATATCATATTTTTAAAGAAGTTGATATTGTATTGGCTTTATATTGAAAAAACCTCCCAAATTTGAGAGGTTTTTTATTTTTATAAACCAATTTTTTCGGTATATTTTTTTATCTTTTTAATTAAACTGTCAAGCAACGTTAAATTACCTGTAGCTTCAGCAATATTACCCTTTCTTGAATATCTTGCTTGTGCTATTACTTCTTCACCTTTAATGATTTTTACATCCGCAGCACCTTTTTTCAATCTTTCTGCAATAAGAGTTTCTCCGTTTTGGGTTACAAATTTATACCCTTTGGCTTCTTCACCCTTAGCAAATTCTACCGTGAAAACACCAGCTTCATCTATAATACTTGCCTTTTTTAATTGACCTGACGGGTACTGCTCAAGAATTTTTAAAACACCTGCATCGTCTTTGCCAAGAGAAACTTTTCCTTTATTTTTTAAAGTACCTTCAGCCATTTCGGCACCTTCATTCGCAACTCTTTTAAACTCAACTGTTTCTAATGCTTTTTCAGTTGCCTTCTTACTTTCATTTTTCACTCCGGCTGCAGCGTCAGCCAAAACATCAGCTGCTGGTTTTTCAGCTTTGCCACGAGTAAGAAAATATATGCCTGCTGCCGCCGCAACCGCAACCAACCCTATCAATGCGCCTTTTGCGCCTTTACTCAATTCTTTAGTTTCTTTTTCTGGTTTAGCTGTAGTATCAGAACTAAATGATTGTGCTTTTGTATTTGTTAAAGGTCTGATTGGCTGTGCGTTGATGGCGCTGATTTTCATAATCTTCCTGCTTTCTCACATTTCATACTTAATTTAAGCATATAAAAGTACCTCAAGATAAATTTTTGCTATTTGAGGCATCTATAATTTACATTTATTCACAAAAAAGACCTCTATGATAAAACATTAAAGGTCTTTTTTAATATTATAAATAGTTTTTTATTCAACATACATCAAAACTTGGCCATACTCAACAGGCTGACCGTCTTCAACGCATATTTTAGAAACTTTGCCTGAAACTTCAGACTCGATTTCGTTCATAAGCTTCATCGCTTCAATAATACAAACAACCTGTCCTGTAGAAACAGTCTCGCCAACACTTACGAATGGTTTTGCGCCCGGAGATGGGGCTGAGTAGAATGTACCTACCATCGGAGAAATCACAGGAGAACCTTTCGGTGTTTCTTCTATAACTTCCTTTTCACTCACAGCAGGTGTACCAAAGGCTGCAGGAGCTGCAATAGCGGGCGCTGCTGCTACCATTTGAGGCATAACTGTTTGTGTTGTAACCACATTGTTTTCTTTTCTGATAATGATTGCTTTGTCGGCATCTTCAAGCGCTAACTCCGTCAGCTCTTTTTCTGCTACCAAATCAACTAATTTTTCAATATAATCTAATTCAAATTTCATGTCGATTTCCTTTTCTTTTCGTCACCCTGAACTTGATTCAGGGTCGCATTGTTGATGGGCTAAGTTTATTGTTTTAATCTGGAGATTCTTCGGTTGCTGCGCTCCCTCAGAATGACGCCAAGATTGTTAACAACCTTAGGCTCTGTCTAAATATTCGTTTGTTCTGGTGTCCACTCTGATTTTCTCGCCTGTGAGAATAAAGAATGGAACCTGAACTACTGCACCTGTTTCAAGTGTTGCAGGTTTTGTACCGCCCTGTGAAGTATTTCCTTTGTCCGCAGGAGGGGTATCAATAATTTCTAATTCTACATGGTTTGGGATGTCTACGCCAATTATTTTCCCATCATGTAAAAGTATAGAAACGTCCATATTTTCTTTTAAGTATTTAATGCCGTCGCCGATTTGAGCTTCTGAAACAGCAGTTTGTTCATAAGTTTTTGAGTCCATCATTATGAAGTCAGAACCTTCTTTATAAAGATACTGCATATCGCGTCTGTCCAAAGCAGCTTTCGCAACTTTTTCACCGGCTCTGAAAGTTTTCTCAAGAACACTTCCTGTTTCAACGTTTTTCAGTTTTGTTCTCACAAACGCTGCACCTTTACCGGGCTTTACGTGCAAAAACTCTACTACGGACCACAGTCCTTTATCCAACTCGATAGTTAAACCTGTACGTAAATCGTTTACTGAAATCATTAAATTTTCTCCAATTTTCAATATTCTGATGACTAGAATCTTATCACAAAAAATTTTGTATGAAAAATATTATATAAATCTTTGTAAAACTGCAAAATAAAAGCATTGAGCCTTAGCCATGTAAACATATATTAAGCAAAAATAGGGCAGAAAAGCATAATATTTAAAGTTTTGGTGAATATAACCGATAAGACTAAATACAAATTCACCTTTATTTGTATTAGGTCTTCATCTATCGCTCGTGAATATTTCATGAGCCTGAAAGTCAACAATAATAGGAAAAACAAATAGCAGATAACGTATAAGTAAATATAAGTTAAAGTAAAGGTAAAGGGTCAATTATGATTCTCGAGTACAAAGTAAACGAAATTCACGTACAGCCAGCATGGCTGAAGACGCTCTACGATTTAATCGATGAGCTGAACTGCCGCTGCCAGACATACATCGATGAATCTTACAATCGTACGTACAAACATTTTTCACGTACAAGAATTATCGAGGTATACGGCTCTGCTACTATGCTTTCTTGGTTGAAACTTAGAATGGAAAGGTATTCTCATTTCATCGATTCACTTAATGAGCGTCCTGAAATTCAAACTTGCTTAAAGGAAGAAGAAGACGCAGATTAGTCTGAAGCAACAAATTCCCTGCATTCTCCGGCGATAAAATCCATATCATCTTTGGAGATATCGGTGAAGCTCAGTGCTGTCAGGAATTTAAAAGCATTATCAACTCTCAAGGGGCTCGAATACACAAGCTCTGCGTGTGTTTTGATAATTCTTTCTTTTAAAATCAGCTCGATATAAATCTTTTTATA
>JAVBRY010000113.1:0-3582 GCA_031547505.1 Candidatus Gastranaerophilaceae bacterium
AAAGACAGGCGATATTGATAAGGCTTTAAGTATTTTTAAAAAAGTTATTCAGCTTTTACCGAATAATGCATTGGCACACAAGGATTTAGGTGTGATTTATTTGAGTCAGAAGTTATTTGATTATGCCGAAGATGAATTTAAAAAAGCATATGAACTTGCACCGAAGCAGGCTTCCATCGTGTTTGAATTTGGTAATTATTATTTTGCGGTGAAGGATTATAAAAGAGCGGATAGGTACTATGAAAACGCGTATGAGCTTGAACCTGAGAATGTTGATATTTTAACTTTTTCGGGCTTGAATTTCATGGAGCTGAAAAAATATGAATTGGCATTGAAGCGTTTAACAGAAGCATTAAAAATTCAGCCTAAAAATCAAACGGTCTTATTTAATTTAGGAAAAATTTATTATTTTAAGGGGCAGTTTGAGAACGCAAAACAATTTTTGCTAGATGCCTATAGTACTTATTCGGACGCAGAAACGCTGAATTTGTTGGCTTTGACTTTCTATGAAGTTGGTGAGTATGAGAATGCAAGAAATTTGGCAGATAAGCTTTTAGATATGCATCCGGACAATGTTAATATCCTAATCTTAGCAGCCAATACGGCGATAGCACTGATGGACATAGAAAAGGCTAAGGAGTATTTAGACAGAATATTGAAAATATTCCCCGATCAGCCGGAAGCGAAAGAGCTTTACAGCAAAATTAAAGGAGCATAATATGTATGAAGTTAAAGTAATAAGTTCTTTTTCAGCAGCACACCATCTTTTGCATTATGAAGGTGAATGTGAAAACCAACATGGCCACAACTGGAAAGTTGAGGCTTTTGCTAAAGGTGAAGTCTTGGATAAATCAGGCATGCTGGTGGATTTTAAGATTCTGAAAAAAGAGCTGAAAAAAGTTATAGATGTATTGGATCACAAGGATTTGAACGAGCTGCCTCAGTTCAAAGGCATAAGCCCGAGCAGCGAGATGATTTCGCAGTTTATTTATAACGAGATGAGAAAAGAGTTTCCTCAGGTATCAAAGGTTGCTGTGTGGGAGAATGATAATTCCTGTTCTATGTATTATGAAGAGTGGGAGCAGGCGTAATTAGAAATTTATTGGAGAAATTTCTTGGAAAACAGGCAAGGGGTAGAAAATGAACTTTATACAAGCAATATTTATGGCTTTGGTGCAAGGCATAACAGAGTTTTTGCCTGTGTCCAGCTCTGGGCATTTGGTTTTGGCATCCAGTTTATACAAATTTTTTACCAACAATGAATTTGTGGTAAATAGCAGTGAAGAAGTATTCTTCGATATAATGCTTCACCTCGGAACGCTTTTAGCGGTATTTATTTTCTTTAAAGATGACATAATCAAGATTATCAAAGCGTTTTTTAATGCCTGCAAAACTCGTGACTTCTCAGAGCCTGAAGCGAAATTGTCGCTGTTTATTTTGGGCGGGACGTTCTTTACTATTATTGTTGCGTATCCGATGAAAGATATTTCTGAAAAATTAATTAACTTGCCATGGGTAGTCGGTATGTTTATATTTCTTACCGGCTGTATTCTATATTTGAGTGAATTTGTTTCTGAAAAAATAAAAGAAAAAACCGAAAAGATGAACTGGAAGAAAGCTATTCTTATAGGTATTGCGCAAGGCTTGGCATCTTTACCCGGAATTTCACGTTCTGGTTCGACAATATCTACAGGTATATTTTTAGGTTTAGACCGAGTCACCTGTGCTAGATACTCTTTCTTGTTGAGTATTCCTATAATTGTCGGTGCGTCGATGTTTTATCCGCTTTTGGAATTAGACTTTAAAGAAGTTCTTAATTACAATTGGGGTTCAATTGCGGCCGGGTTTTTGGTTGCATTTGTTTCAGGGTATTTTTGTATAAAATATTTCTTACAATTCTTGAGCAAACATTCTATGAAGGTATTCGCATATTATTGCTGGGTAGTTGGGGCAGGGATGTTTGTGTTCTTTAAATTTTTTGTATAATTATAGATATGAAAAAGGCAGACGAAAAGTGGAAGGTTTGCAGTTTTTGCAAATACATAAAAGCATGTGATGCGGGTCTAGGGCGAATTAGAGATTTGTCTAACAATCTGCATGCCATAAATGAAATCGGCTGTTTTGAATACGAGATATACAAAAAGCAATGCGAAGCCAAACAACTCGGGTTGTTCAGCCAATGAGATATCTTTTAGCGTGAAAAGAACAATTCTGTATTTTGAGATTCAATATGGTTTGCAATAATCATCAGATTCCGCATCAAGTGCGGAATGACAGTTTACTTTTAGCGAAATCTTGACAAGAGCCTTTGCTCACAATACTATTGTATTATTGACAAACAAATACATTGGGGCGCCGGCAGGTTAATGCTTGACGAGAGAAGCGAGTCTTAGCAAGACGAGTGCAAAGCCCCGACTGACTTGGCGAAGGTATCAATTATAATGAGCCGTAGTCAGGCGTAAGTTGAAAAACTATAACAAGTGAAAATTGAATTTATTGGGGCGTCGCCAAGCGGTAAGGCACCTGGTTTTGGTCCAGGCATTCAGAGGTTCGAATCCTTTCGCCCCAGAATAATAGGATAGAGACTGCTTAAAGTAGTCTCTATTTCTTTTATATCAACTCTTTTCTGAGTTCGAACATTTTATAGGGAAACAGATTTTTAGGGACAATTTGCTATAAAAGTCAATAATATCAATGTTATTCAAGGTTAGAATCCTGTCAGAGTTGTTTTGTGGTAAAATAATTTTATGCAGGATATTGTATTAGAACCTAAAAAAACTCATTTCTTCAAGGCTTTTGGTGCATCATTATTGTTTGTATTAGTAGCTGTATTTTTATTTATAATAGCAGGCAACCCTTCCAGGCCAGAGTTTATTCAAATCACTGACAAAATTGTAGCAGTTATAATTGGAGGATTTGGTGGCTTTGGCTCAATCATAATTCTTTATAAGTTTTTTACAACCAGAGAAAAACTCATTGTCAATGAAGTTGGCATAATATATTACGGTACTCTAATTCCTTGGGATTCTATCGAGGAATTTACCGTTTGCCCTATTAATACTGTGGATTTTTTATTGATGCAATTGAAAAATTATGATGAAATAGCTGCAACTTTACCCCAAAATAACAAATCATTGAATAAGCTCAACAAATTACTTATAGGTGAAGCTTTTATAATAGACTCAAAATACTGGGGTTTTAAGCCAGAAGATTTGAAAAATATTTTAAAGAAATACTTGAAAACATATAGAACTTGGACTTGATTTATGGTTATGTCTTTAAGAGTTCACGAATTTCACTCACTCTATGTTGATACTGTAAGATATCACTTCGATATTTTGTTAGTAATTCGTCTGGTTTCGGCAGAAAAAAACACCTTGAACTTTTGTTCTAAGGTGTTTTTTTGTGAGAGGATTCGAACCGACGGTGAGAATCTACGCCATTCTTAGCGAAGAATGAGCTATAGAATGGCGGATGCAAAGTGCCAAAATTCGCGAGTGAAACGAGTTAGAATTTTGAGCATTGTTGCCTTTCGCCCCAGAATAATAAAAAAAGATGTGCATATGCACATCTTTTTTTATT
>JAVBRY010000226.1:0-5292 GCA_031547505.1 Candidatus Gastranaerophilaceae bacterium
ATTGTTTATTATCATGTGAAGGTGAAGTTACACTATTCGTGTGAAAGGAAAGTCGTAAATGTTGAGAAAAATAAGTATGTTCGTTCAATCGTTTATTATGGGTTTGTTTGAACTCGCTCCTGTTTATATTTGTGTAGAATCCAAGGATTCTAGAGATTACTACAGAAAATAAGCTTTCCAAGGTATTAGATTTTAATTAACCTTATAAATTAAATGAAAACAAATTTTGCCCGGTATTGCCGGGTTTTTATTTTGTGTTTGTAAATTTATTTAATTATTCCCCCTCTCCCATTGGGAGAGGGCAGGGGAGAGGGGGCAGAACATAAAAATCAAAATGTGTGTCATTGCGAGCACAGCGAAGCAATCCAGAAAATCACTTAAATTAAGGTTATTTTGCATACAAACTCTAATTTATACAATGGACTGGATTGCTTCGTCACTACGTTCCCGCTTCGCGAACAAGCGCAATGACAAATAAAACATACACCAAAATCATACATATAACCGAGTTCGGAATTTCGGGCATGGGTAATACTATAGTTAGTGGGGAATCGGGAGATTTTGTTATGGGATATGTAAATACCTCCTGCAAAATAGCAGAAGTTTTTTCACCGCAAAATGGCGGAGAACTATCGGATTCTATTGTCCAAAATTGGACACTGCAAGCCATTGAGTGCTATGAACTCAAACAGAACTGTGAACAGTGTTCTATATCAAAAGGCAATTATTCTTTTGTATGCCAAATGCCTAAAGTGGTTGATTCACTTCTAAACGAATACGGATCACCAGGAAAGAATCTGGTTAGAATTTTTTAATCACAAAATCCACTGCATCATCAATTGTATCCGGAGACTCGAGCACTTCCGAGATGTCTTTTGCTTCAGGCTGCTTATATTCTTGAATACCTTTTCTGCGCTTGTATACAGCTAAAATAGCATATATAAAGACACAAGAACCTACAACCAGAAACATTGTATTCAAAAACTTGCCGACAACATTCTTCTTTTCACCTTTAATAGGGGTTTCGGTAGTTTTTAGAATATTTTTGATATCAAAAGCACTCGCAGGAGCAGCAGATATAATCGGCATTATTGTCAAAAGACACAATGTTGCTGCAATTATAAGTCTATGTTTACTATTCTTGAGATTCTGTTGGAGCATTTTTATTCTCCTTCTTATCTGATGTTTGTCTTCTTGTTCTTGTAGCACGTCTTGGCTTACCTTTTCCTGTCGGCTTTTTAGCCTCGTCTGCTTGTTCAGGTGTATCCGATGCTTGAACTTTTGCTTCTTCAGCAGCAGGAGCTTTTTCGACAGGCTTCTGTTGTTCTACGACCTTGGTAATTTCAGCCCTAGGAGCTTCAATATTATGAGCTTCAACCTTAGGAGTCTCAACCTTAGAAGTTTCCATATTATGAGCTTCTGTATTATGGGCTTCACCCTGAGGTACATCTTGTTTCTTGTCTAAAAGTTCATCAGCCATTCCGATAGCTTCTTTTTTATTACCTTTGTTGAAATGCTTTTTCTTGTTGTCCATATTCTTATATGGTTTTTGAACCTTAACTGTAGAAGACAACTCAGGATTAAACTCTTCTTGATTAGCCACTTGCTTAATATCTACATCTTGCTTTTGTTGAGGCTGCTGTTTATTTTTGTCAAACTCCTGTTTCGCATTTTGCGATGGGTTTGTATTGTTATTATTACCGGTGTTATTATTCTTTTGGTGGCTGAATACCTTGTTAGCATTCTTGTCCTGATAAGGTTTGTGATGCTTGTGATGTCCGCCGCCACCCATAGGAAGTTTGATTTTTGCGGCTTTAGAACGATATTCACCATCTGCAACTGCAGTTGAGAAACTTATATCATCTATAATATAGCCTGTACCGTGACATTGTGGACATTTTTTAGAGAAAATTTCAGCCAAGCTTTGACCTTGTCTGTGTCTTGTCATTTCAACAAGTCCTAAATCCGACAATTGTCCAACCTGCGGCTTAGATTTATCATCTTCTAAAGCCATTTCAAGCTCTTCTAAAATAGCAATTTTATCTGTTCTGCTCAACATATCGATAAAGTCAACGATAATCATACCGCCGATATTACGGAGCTTAAGCTGTCTCGCAATCTCTTTAACCGCTTCTTTATTGGTTTTAAGAATAGTTTCATCTTGAGTAGCAGAGCTGATAAACTTACCGCTGTTTACGTCGATAACTGTTAAAGCTTCTGTAGACTGGATATAAAGATATCCGCCTGAAGGTAAATTTACTTTTGTCTGAAGCGCTGCCTGGATTTCTTTCTTAACGCCTGACGCAACCAACAATGGCTCTGTACCTTTGTATACAGACAATTCAATGTCTTTGCTCAAATTCCAGTTTTGAATAAGTTGTTGTGTTCTGTGAAGTGCAAAAGGTGTATCTACAACAATTTCACTTACGTTTTCATCACAAGCTTCACGAATAACTCTGTATAATAAATCCTGATCTCTGTATAAGAGATTAGGTGCAGTAACCATTTCAGCCTGTGTGATGATTGTGTTCCATTTTTCCAACAGAATTTCCAAATCTTCTTGGATTTCAGCTTCTGATTGCCCTTCTGCCTCAGTTCTGATGATTACACCCAAACCTACCGGCTTCAATAAATTAACGATAGATTTCAAACGCGCTCTTTCTTTAGGTGTAGAAATCTTTTTACTTACACTCACACCTGTTTCTTGAGGCATAAGAACCAAGAATCTTCCCGGAAGGCTTATCGCAGTGGTTACACGAGGACCTTTGTGCCCTGTCGGTTCTTTCACTACCTGAACCATTAATCTTTGTTTAGGAGAAAGTTTATCCTGCAATCCGCCTTTTCCGATAACGTCTGCGGCGTGCAAGAAACCCATCTTATCCGAACCTACGTTAACAAACGCCGCTTCGATACTGGGGAGAATGTTTTCAACCTTACTCATGTAAATGTCACCAAGGAGAATGTCCCCTCTGTGAATAAAAAATTCCGTAACTTTTGAGTCTTCAAATACAGCGGCAATATTGTCGCGTTCAGCAATAACTATTGATTTAGACATAATGTATATTCCTTAAATTCTTTTCATGTGTTCGTCGAAAAATTCCAGACGAACAATACTAAACCCTTTTTCGGGATAGAAAAATTTCATCAACTCATCCGGACGAATCGAGGGAATCTCCGGATTCTGTCCAACTTTCAACGTCATACAGATACTATTATCCATAACTTCAACGTCTCTAACCGACTTATTAATCGATATTAATTTGTCTATACCTTTTTTTGACTTCTTCGTGAGAAATACTTCATTCTCTGAAGAGAGTACATTTTTAATATACACTAAATCTTCTATTTTGGGAATAGGGGAACCGAAATTATTTTTTTCTTTAATTTCATACCTCGCCCACTGTGCAATAGTATCAAGACTTTTAAAAGGTCTTTCAATTTCTTTGATTTCAAAAATTTGTGCATTTTTATCTAATACAGAATTCAATCTGTCCTTAATTTCATCCGGTGAACATCTGTCATACACCTCAAATTCCAAAAACTCTCTCTCACTCTCCACAAATATAGGCAGAGCAATGCCCAAAGAGATTTTCGGTATCGGATTAAATCCTTCAGTAAACACAAGGCTCAAACCTGAGCGATAAAGCGCCTTAACCAGAGTATTCTGCCAATCCAAATGAGATAAATATCTAAGATAATCTTTTTTCGTTAAAGAAACTCTGTATTTTATGGCGTCATTGCGAGTCAAATCGGAGATTTGACGTGGCAATCCAGAAGATTTTTGTTGATAAGATGCATCAAGAACTTTCTTCGTATTAAATTCTGAACATATACCGCAATTCGCACACTTGGACTCACAAGGAACACTGGCAGCACTTTCTAAAGCTTTTTTATATTCATTAACAAGCCATTCTTTTTTTATACCTGTATTTATAAAATCCCACGGCAGCTTTTCATCTGCAGCATAGTTTTTTGTAGCAAGTTCTTGCAGAGAAATACCGTTTTGCTCCGCAATTTGAAACCACTTTGTATTGTCAAAATTTTCTTCCCAGGCATCCAGATAGCACCCTGATTCGTACAAATCATAGATATAGTTGCAGAGTGATTCATCCCCTCTGGCAAGCACTGCTTCAATTTGGGAAGTATACTTGTCGTGAATTTTAATCCTCACACCCTTTAATGACTTCGATTTTTCTTTTATGTATCGAATTTTTTCTCCTGTTACTTCCAATGAATCTTGCCCAAACCACTGAAACGGCGTAAACGGCTTTGGCACAAATATAGAAAGCGTGCAGTTCAGCTTCAAATCGTGCTTGAGCCCCAGTTCATTCTTGATATTCTTAGCTCTATATCTGATTCTGGAGAGCAAATCCAGCATCTCGTCAATATCTTCATAAGTTTCTGTCGGCAAGCCTAATATAAAATAATATTTAATAGTGTCATAGCCGTTTTTGTAACACTCGAGTGTTGTACTCATAATCTGTTCTTCAGTGAGATTTTTGTTTATCACATCTCTCATTCGCTGTGAACCTGCTTCAGGCGCAAGCGTAATGGTGGTTTTACGGACATCTTTAACCAAATCAGACAATCTTATATTGAACCTGTCTATCCTTTGGCTCGGAAGGGACGCAGAGACTTTTTTGTCTTTGAAATGACAGGTCAACTCCTCAAGCACAGATTCAATATTCGTGTAGTCATTTGAAGAAAGCGATAACAACGAAAACTCATCATATCCGGTGTTTTGAACCAATTTTTTTGTTACATTAACAATCTCTTCTGCCTTTCTTTCCCGAATAGGCAAATTCACGTGCCCTGGTTGACAGAAACGGCACATACGCCCGCATCCTCGCCTGATTTCAACGACTGCTCTGTCGTGAATTGATGTAGAAAACGGCACAGGGGAGACTTGTGGCACAGTATCCATATCGAAATTATAAATTCTCTTATTAATAATTTTATCCGTATGTATCGAAGGGATATAAACGCCTTCAATTTCAGAAATTGCATTTAATACATCTTTTCTGGAAGAATTCTCAAGATTCAAAAAAGCTTCTGCAATCTCTTTACAAACGTCTTCCCCATCCCCTATCAAAAAAGCATCGATAAACTCTTTCACAGGGTTCGGGTTATATGCACACGGCCCGCCTGCAAGAATTATCGGATGTTCATCAGACCTATCTGACGACTTAACAGGAATATCTGCCAACTTAAGCATAGCAAGCACTGTTGTATAGCACATTTCATACTGTAATGAAAATCCGAGAAAATCAAACTCTTTCAGCTCGTATTTAG
>JAVBRY010000199.1:0-4060 GCA_031547505.1 Candidatus Gastranaerophilaceae bacterium
TCACAAATAAAACAAGATAAACAGTTTATCTTAGACAAACCCCTTGTTTGATATTTAGACCAAAGTTGTTCGTTCTACTTCTTCAGTAGTTGAAACTTCGATTATATCACCTTCTTCAAGGTCGTTAAATTTAGCGAACGAAATACCGCATTCAAATCCTGTTGCAACTTCTTTGACATCGTCTTTGAAACGCTTAAGCTGGTCGATTTGACCTTTGAATATTTCTTTGCCGTCACGAAGAACAATAGCTGTTTTACCTTTAAGGATTTTACCTTCAAGTACATAGCAACCTGCAATTTTACCTGTTTTGCCGACTGTAAATATCTGTCTGACTTCGGCTCTTCCGAGTTCAACTTCTTTGATTTCAGGCTGAAGAAGGTTAAGCATTGTGGATTCTAAATCTTCAAGAATTTGATAAATAATATCATATTTTTTAATAGTTACATGTTCTTTAGCAGCCGCCTGAAGAGCGTTAGAGTCTTCTTTTACGGTAAAGCCTAAGATAATAGCGTTACTTGCTGCTGCTAACATCACGTCAGCTTCAGAGATATCACCTACGCCGATATGAACCATTTTAATAACAATTTCTTTTGACTTAAACTGGTTGATGGCTTGAGAAAGCGCTTCGGCAGAACCGTGTGTGCTAGCTTTGATAATCAAATTCAAATGCTGGAAGCCGTCATCTTTTTCGCCAACAACTTCGTTTCTGATATGAGCAGGAATCATAGCCTCAAGTCTTGTGTTTCTGGCACTTTCTTTTCTCTTTTGAACAAGGGTTCTCATTGCCTTGTCGCTTTCCATAGCCTCAAAAGCATCACCAGCCTGAGGGACTTCGGTAAGTCCTAAAATCTCAACAGGAGTAGACGGGCCGGCTTTTTTAACTCTTTCACCGGAGTCAGAAAGTAAAGCTCTTACACGACCTGCAACATTACCGACAACAACGCAGTCGCCTGTTTTCAATGTACCATTTTGAACGAGCAGTGTAGCAACAGGGCCTTTTCCTTTGTCGAGGTTTGCTTCGATAACCACCCCGGTAGCAAGGGCACTCGGGTTGGCTTTTAAATCCTGTACTTCTGAAACCAAAAGAATGTATTCTAAAAGCTCATCTATGCCTGTGCCTTGAAGTGCACTGACCTTAACAGCTATCGTATCTCCGCCCCACGCTTCTACAACTAATCCGTGTTCGGTTAATTGCTGAAGAATCTTATCAGGGTCAGCTGCAGGTTTATCAACTTTGTTCACCGCTATGATGATAGGTACACCTGCCGCTTTGGCGTGGTTAATCGCTTCGACTGTCTGAGGCATAATACCGTCGTCTGCCGCAACAACAAGGATAGCTATATCAGTAGACTGAGCACCTCTGGCACGCATTTCTGTAAATGCTTCGTGTCCCGGGGTGTCAATAAATACAATTTTCTTATTATCTATATTTACGGTATAAGCACCGATAGACTGTGTGATACCGCCGACTTCGGTAGAAACAATTTTGTGTTTTGATGCTCTAATGGCATCAAGTAGAGTAGTTTTACCATGGTCAACGTGTCCCATGATTGTTACAACAGGAGCACGGCGTTTTAAAAGTTTTTGGTCAACTTCAGAAAGGGCTTTTGCCTTTTCTTCTTTTTGAATCTCTTCTGCGATAAATGCATCTATATCTTCATCTAAAACTTCTATTTCAAAGCTCTCAGTGGCTTTTTTAGCTGTAGGAACATCAATAACTTCATTAACAGTGGCAAGAACACCCTGCATCATTAAAAATCTAACTATTTCTGCTGCAGGTTTATTGATTTTAACAGCCAATTCACCAACAGTAACGGGCTGATTGATAACAACTTTTGTTATTGCTTCAACCACTTCTTCATTCTGCTGTCTTTTTCTGTGTTTTTGAGCGCTGGCTTTTTCTAAGCTGATTCTTTCTTGCTCATCTTCTTTTGTCTTGAAAGTTCCGTCTTTTTTCTTTACAGCACCTTTTTTCTTGGACTGTCCTTTGCCTTCATAGATGTCTTGAGAAATTATATGTCTTTGAATAGGTTTTCTTTCGCCTGTCGGTGCAGCACCAGCTGGTCTACCTTGTTCGCCTGATGGTCTTGGTCCTTGGGGTCTATCCGATTGAGGTCTCGGTCCTCCGCCATCACGCCTTTGAAAATCTTGTCCACCAGGTCTTTGTGGTCTGTCGCCTCTTGGACGATCATCTCTTCTTGGCTGCCCGTGAGGAGGTCTTTCGTCTCTTCGTTGACCCGGTTGATAAGGTCTTTGGTCTCCACGTTCAGGTCTTTGCTGACCTTCAGGACGTCTTGGAGAAGTGATGTCAGCCAGAGTTCTGCGTTCTGTATTAACAGGTCTTCTTTCAACAAAATTTACTTTTTCAATAGTAGTTTGTTGATGAACAACAGGTTTTTCTTCTTTTTTCTGCTCTTCAACAGGAGTTTCCGCTTCCGGAGCAGCTTCAGGTTCAGGTGCAGGTTTTGCCTTTTTAACAATAAAAGCCTTAGGTTTTTTTGTGAATTCTACCTTTGGCTCCTGGAGTAGTGATTTTAGTCTTTCAGCCTGTTCAGCAGAAATAGCGCTCGAATGCGACTTGACTTTGACGCCAAGCTTGCTTTCAAGCTGGTCCATAACTTCTTTATTGGTAATGTTTAGAGCTTTTGCTAAGTCGTATACTCTGATTGCTTCTGCCATATTAGTTGATTTGCTACTCCAAATTGTTTCCTAATATAGTTGTAGCACAACCATGTTTTCAAGTACAGTTTTTGATATTTGTTATTACTTTGTTTCCTGTATCGCAGTGCTCAAATTAGCATCAATATAACCAAAAATCTTTTGCGGCACGGTTATCGGGAACATATAGCTGTTATCAGCAGGAGTTAGCTTTATAAACGATGATTTTTTGTCTTTTCTGTCCATAACACTCAATAAAAATTCTTTTCCGCCTGTTTCAAAAAGGATATATCCGTTTCGGGACTGCATTTCAAGAATATCAAATTTGTTGGTATTCACGCTGGCAAGCGCGAGATAATACAGCTTATCAAACGGCATCGAATACTGTCTCAGGCAGTTTTGATAAGTAGCATATTGAACAACCGGAACAGCAGGCTGAGGTTGAGTCCCTTGAGAAGTTTGCGGCTGTGCAGGTACTGCAGCAACAGGTACTGGCTCGGCAAAAGCTGAGCACTGCGAAGTCAGTAATAGTATAAAGGCTGCTAATATTAAAGTGCCATTGAGGGGGGTCGGCTTACGAAGCAATCCTGTATAATGTTTTTTTCTGGATTGCCGCACTCCCGTTGGTCGCTCGCAATGACACATAAATTTATTTCTCAACATATACTATGCCTCGTCCATCCAGGTTGAACCTGTCTCCACATCTACATCAAGAGGCACATCAAACGGCTGTCCAAGCTCCATCGCCTCTCTCACAAGTTTTTTGATATCCTCAAGTTCATCTTTATACACTTCCAGAACCAATTCATCATGCACCTGCATAATCATTTTAGACCTATATTTTTTTTCATTCAACTTTTTATACAAATCTATCATAGCCATCTTGATAATATCCGCAGCAGCACCCTGTAGGGGGCTGTTTATTGCGGCACGTTGAGCAAATTCTTTTATCTGGTAATTTGAGCTTACCAGCTCGTCAAGAAGGTATCTTTTTCGTCCATACATTGTCTTTGCGTATCCTTCTTTATAGGCATCTGCGACAGCTTTGTCCATATAAGCCTTTACGCCAGGGTATGTGGCAAGGTATTTATCAATAAATGTCTGTGCTTCAAGTGCACTAATCCCCAAAGCACTTGAAAGTCCGTATCTTGTTTGTCCGTATATGATACCGAAGTTTACCGCTTTTGCCTTGCTTCGCATGGATTTTGTCACCTGCTCAACAGGTATATCAAAGATTTTTGCCGCAGTTTGCGAATGGACATCGACGTCACTATTGAATGCAGCTATAAGTGCCTTATCGCCCGAAACATGTGCCAGAAGTCGAAGTTCAATCTGTGAATAATCAGCAGAAAGAAGAACCTGATTTTCTCTATCAGATGGCACGAACGCCTTTCTTATTCGA
>JAVBRY010000241.1:0-2884 GCA_031547505.1 Candidatus Gastranaerophilaceae bacterium
GTTTTCGTGCAAAATGGCCTCACGAAAACATTTCAATCTGCAAAGTAGGTTGGGTTTTCAACCCAACAGCGTGATTAGTAAATAGTGAGTTGGTTACTTTTCTTTCTTTTGTTGCGAGGTAAAAGAAAGAAAAGTAACAAGAAACATTCACAGCATAAATTGAAGTTATCCGCAATATCAATATGGGTTTGAATGCGTAAAGCTTACAATAGCAGTTGGATAGATCCTGAATCAAGTTCAGGATGACGGTGAAGTGTGGCACTTCGGGATGACAGGAGAGTTTTTACGTAATAAATATTATCAAAATAAACAACATTAAATACATTGAATTCTTTAATTTTTATTACAATATTTCAGAAAAAACACCGTTTGCTAGCAACATTAATTTTTTTTAAGATTTAAGCTAATACAAGGGTATTTTAGAATCGTTTATTTTAATATAAGTTATAGCGAATTGGATGTGGTATATGCAATTAGAAAAAGAAGCACGAGAAATAACAATTTCCTCTGAACAAAGTTTCAATTCCAACCTGCCTACGGTTTTTAAAATCGTGGAAAGTTTAAAGCGAATTATCGATGAAGACAGGCAGCAAAAGTTTCCGCTGTTTATGCATATAAAAGAGTCTGTTATTCTCAACTTGGCAAGACGCGCCCTCAACGAAAAAGGTGCCCGCTTTTTGATTGGAATAACCGGTGAATCTGCATCAGGCAAAACTACATTCGTACAAAACGCTATCCGCTCCTGCATCGCTGAAGAACGTTCGGATGTTTATACAATAGTTGGCTGTGATGACTATTACTATGACTGGTCAAAAGAACTCAAGGCCGCAGGCAGCTATGAAAAGTTTTTCGCTATGGGATACAGCTTTGATACTCCTAATGCGATGAACCTCGATTTGATGAAGGAACATTTGATTTCTTTGAAAAACGGCTCTGCAGTTAGAAGCCCGGACTATAATTTTACCACTTGCGAGAGCAATCCTATGGGCGTGTTGAAAAAACCTGCTTCAATAATCGTTAATGAAGGCCTGTATGTTCTGAATGACAATGTTAAAGATATTATGGACGTAAAAGTCTATATCTTCACTCCGTTCGATACAATCAAAGAAAGATGGTACCGAAGAGCTGAATCACGTGGCAAAATAGGCAAAGCAGCAGATATGCAGTTTGAGAATGTTAATTTGACTGCACAAACATACATTCGTCCTGCTATGCAAACCGCCGATATTGTTATGAACGGTGTTGTTTCAACAGAATATATCCAGGAAATCACCGAAAAGATATTCAGAACAATCGACAATATTTCTAAAAATAGAATGGACTGCGAGCAGATTAAATTCCCCGGAGTCTAAGAGGCATTGAGTATTTGTAGGTCAGGCAATTGCCTGACAAAATTACTACAAATGGCTTAGCTGCACATATCTTCTTTTTTATTCTGCCCGTTTCTTCTCTTCCACCAATGAAAAACAGGTATCCCTGCCAGTGTTATTAATAAACCCGGGATAGTGTACAATGGCTTGTAGATTGAAAGGCAGATTATAACGTATGTTGCCAATACGATAAAACTTATCGGGAAAAGGTTACTTATCCTGAAATGCTGCTCCGATTCAGGACAGTTTTTTCTGTAAATGAATATCCCTGCTGTCGTGATTACATAGAAAATCAACGAAGCGTAGATTACAAAATCCAATAATTGCAAGTAATTCCCCCATAATATCAAAAGACAAATCCATATACACTGTGCCCAAAGAGAATTCACAGGTACTTTAGTTTTTCTGTTAATAAGAGCTAAAGGTCTAAAAAATGCTCTGTCCTTTGCCATTTTGTAATAGACTCGAGATCCGGCAAGAATCATCCCGTTCGCACAACCGAACGCCGAAATCATTATAATGAGCGCTGTTATGTCTTTTCCGACTGTACCGAAAATTGTTGACATCATCTGTGCTCCGACGATGTCTTCAGGTGCGTTTTGTATCGCCTCAAGTGGCAAGACTCCAAGATAAATAGTATTTATTAAAAGGTACAACAAGACCACAAGCCCCGTACCATAAGCAAGAGCCTTGGGGATGTTTATTGATGCGCCTTTGATTTCACCTGCAATAAATGTGATGTTGTTCCAGGTTATAGATGCAAACATCGCTCCGACTATGGCTGTACTTACCACGTTCATTGTTGAAAAGCTGAAATCTATCGGCATCATTGCGTTTGTTTGTATTGTTTGCCAATTGAAGCCGAAAAACAGCCCTGCAAGTATTATTGCTACGATTGAAAGTATTTTTGTTGCAGTGAAAAGGTTTTGTGTAATTACACCATGTTTTATCCCTTTGGAGTTTAGGTAGCTGAGGAAAATTACTGCTATTAGTGCAACCACCTGCTGTGTGGAGAGTTTAATGCAAGCGAAGTTAATCAGATAAACATTTGCGCTGACTTGAGGAATGAGTATCCCTAAAAATTTTGCAAAAGCCACACAGACTGCGGCAATTGTGCCTGTTTGGATTACAAGAAAAGTTGTCCATCCATATAAGAATGCAAGCTTTTCGTTGAAGATTTTCTTCAAATAAACATACTGTCCGCCCTCTTCGGTGATGTTTGCCGCCAATTCGGCAAAAGACAAAGCACCGCAAAGCGTTATAAACCCGGCTAATACCCAAACAAGAATAAGGAGAAAGCCGGATTGCACCTGCCTTGCAATGTCGGCAGATACGATGAAAATTCCGCATCCAATCATAGAACCTGAAACGACAGAAATCGAATCGGTAAGTGAGAGTGTTCGTTTGAAATCTTCGCCCATTATTATCCCTTGCTTGAGTAATGTTATTAAAAAGCCTCCGCATGGAGCGAAGGCTTAAAACTTAGGAAGAGGTGGGATTCGAACCCACGGTAC
>JAVBRY010000075.1:0-6933 GCA_031547505.1 Candidatus Gastranaerophilaceae bacterium
TGCGATGGCGCACCTCGTTACAGAGATGAAACCTATCAAACACTACTTCGATATGGGTGTTATGGCCAGACAAGGTATCGAATATTAGCGCAAACAATCGTTCAGATTAAAGCGTAAATATACGGAGAAATGGGGAAATACTGGAGGTTTGAAAAACTCCCTTTTTTTTGCCTAAAAATAGAATAAAAAATCCTGCATAACGCAGGATTTTTTATATTTAATGAAAATTTTCTAATTAGTAAAAATTCATGCTGTGTCCGGAGATTCTTCGCCCATAAAGGGCTCAGAATAACGTAACAAGGAGGGATTACACCGTACCTGAGTTCCAGCTTTGAAGGTATGCTTCTTGCTCTGGGGTCAGGGTGTCGATTTCGATTCCCATCGCCGCAAGTTTAATCTTCGCAATCTCAACGTCCACTTCATATGGAAGCGTGTACATTTTGTTTTCAAGCTTGCCGTGGTTTTTAACAATGTATTCGATACCGAGCGCCTGGTTAGCAAAACTCATATCCATAACCGAAGCAGGGTGCCCTTCTGCAGCGATTAGGTTAACCAGTCTGCCTTCAGCGAGAACGTAAATTGATTTTCCGTTGTTGAGTTTGTATTCTTCCAAGCCCGGTCTGATTTGTTTGATTTCGGTTGTCTGACCTCTCAATGCACCGACGTTTACTTCAACATCAAAGTGACCTGCGTTGCCGACGAATGCTCCGTCTTTCATTGTCATAAGGTGGTGAAGGTCGATTACGTGTTTGTCACCTGTGATAGAAATGAAGATGTCACCGATTTTTGCGGCTTCTGCGATAGGCATTACACGATAGCCTTCCATTGCTGCTTCAAGAGCTTTCAGCGGGTCAACTTCTGTTACGATAACGTTTGCGCCCATTCCTTTGGCTCTCATTGCCATACCTTTACCGCACCAGCCGTAGCCGCAAGTTACAAAAGTTTTTCCTGCAACAAGGATGTTAGCCGCTCTTAAAATACCGTCGAGTACACTTTGTCCTGTACCGTATCTGTTGTCGTAGAGGTGTTTTGTTAAACTGTTATTTACGCCAACTGCAGGGAATCTCAGACTTCCGTCTTTTTCCATCGCTTCGAGTCTGATGATACCTGTTGTTGTTTCTTCGGTTGAACCCATGAGGTTAGGAATCAAGTCCTGTCTTCTTGAGTGGATTGTTGCCACAAGGTCGCATCCGTCATCGATAACGATATGCGGGTTGTGGTTTAAAACTTCTTCAACGTGAGCTGCGTAAGTTTCTGAAGACTCGCCTGCATAACCAAAAACAGGGATGTTCCAGTATTTAACCAGTGCAGCTGCAACATCATCCTGTGTGGAAAGAGGGTTTGAAGCCGCAAGAACCGCATCTGCTCCGCCTTCTTTCATAACAACACAAAGTGCTGCCGTTTCTTTTGTTACGTGAACACAAGCAGTCAGGCGAAGCCCTTTGAACGGCTGTTCTGTTCTGAATCTGTCCATAATAGTTTGAAGAACAGGCATATCTTTGAATGCCCATTCGATATTCTTTTTACCCTGCTCCGCAAGGTTAATGTCTTTGATGTCACATTTAATTGTATCCATACTGCTTCTCCTAAATAAGTACCTGTGTTTCCAGTATCATAGCATACAACTTATTTTTTGTTGTAGGCTGTATGTAGTAAATAAACAGTTTGCACAGAGGGGGTTATAGGGGTATACCTCCCCCTATTGTGGTCGCTTAAGAAAAGTTTGGTTTTGAATGCCAATTTTATCCGAGCTTGACCGGTAAAATTGGCGTTCGAAAGCATTATCTTTTCGTAATGATACGCAGGATTTTCTTTCTTTTGGTTACTTTTCTTTCTTTTGTTGCGAGGTAAAAGAAAGAAAAGTAACAGAATACATTCACAGCAACAATTTATGTTTTCCGCAACAACAGTTTAGTTTGAAAGCTTGAAGCTTACGATTAAAGATGGTCAGATCCCGAATATTCCGAGATTAGCTAAGATAACAAGCTTAGCGCTTCGGGATGACAGTTTAATTAATGATGTCTATTCATAATCCCAAATATAAATCTGTCCGCAATATCTACAAACAGCGTGGCTGTTCATAAAACCAAGGTCAGGAACAAATGTATAGCCATCAACTGTAATAACAATATCGTTGTCAGCATTGTATTCCTGCTTGTAATTTTTCCCGCCTTCATAGCCGGGAGCGAACATTAGTTCAAATTTATCAACGGATTTACAATTCTTACAGACAAACATCTCAGCCTTGATCTTTAATATTTTTCTTTTTTGAAGTCTTCTCAGCCTTCTCGGATTTTTCTGTATCTTTATCGTTGGAAAGCTTGCTCGAATAGTTTCTTGTATAAAGCTCTTTATACAACATTGTGCAGCAGATACTTCTTATCGGCAGCGTGAACCCAACCACAATAAACGATACGATACAGGATATGACAAACTTTGATATTTCCACACTGTTGAGGGCAAACGGTATATTTTGGGTTTCTAAAATAGCGTTCACTTCAATTATTGGCAGGAGGTTTATGAATTTTTCGATAGGATAGCTGAAAAACCCGAGCAAATTTCCATTCTCCGCTCCCCAGCAGATAATTGTCGGCAAAAACCAGTACGTAGAAATAAACAGCAGTACCAGTAAGAACAAGGTTTTTAAGAAGTTGCCTTTCACAAGGTGTACGCTGATTCCTATCGCTTCAAACGGCGAAGCGTCTTCTTCCAGTGCAAAAGCCTGAAAGCTCAGGGCAAGATAAACAAACCCTATTGCCAGCAGCACCCACAACAACGGGAATGAACCTATTGCATAGATTACCGAAATCAATATAAGAAACAGTATGTATGAAAGCGCACGCTGTCTTATCAGTTCAACGTGAAGACTTGTGTCTTCAATGGGTTTGCCCGATTCAATCATAGAACTTGCCATGGTATTTAATGATGCCATCGCCACGAGATAATCCCAAAAAGCCTTACAAAATATGAAAAACCCGGGTAAAGTTATAAACAAAAGCAGCAAGAAAACAACGAGTATATTGTCAAAAACAGAGCTTTTAACCGTCAAATTAGGAACGAAAATTGTGAAAAGATAAGCAGCGCTGAAGATTATAGTTATCCCGACAATCTGTCCTATTACAGGAAAAGCAAGGTATTTCATGAGTTTTTCAAAGTTCAAAAAATACAGCTGGATACCTTTGAAAAATATTTTTAAGATACTCGTAAATGTTAAATCTCTCTTCTTTGCCATACTTAGACTTTTTATCCACTCTACTCTCGTCACAAAATTATATTTATATTAACATGCTCATTATGGGCAGGCAAAATATACATGAATTGTTGAAGAGTTTTTCACGGGAAGATTATGGGAGTACCGTCGATTTGCATATTCATACGTTTCATTCTGACGGGAAGCTTTCGCCTGAAGCTATCGTGGAAGATGCTGAGAAAAAGGGTTTAAAATACTTTTCAATAACCGACCATAATACGGTCACTGCATATAAAGAGTGTCCTTCACTTTTAGAAAATGAACGGGTTATTCCCGGGGTTGAGTTTGACTGCTGGCATCAGGGTGTTCTTGTTCATATATTGGGATACGGAATTGATGTTAATGATGAGAACATTTTCAATTTTTGTGCCAAAACAATAAAAGGCACGGAAGTAGATATAGTACGACTTTTCAACAATAGAAAACCAAAAGATGTCATTGATGCAATCCACAAAGCAGGAGGCATAGCATCTTTGGCGCATCCGGCATGCTGCTGGTGCCCGAGTCTGGATTGGTTTGTGAAGAGTCTTGTGAATCTCGGCTTAGACGGTCTTGAGGTTTATTATCCTTATGCACGCCATAGGGGTATAATAAAATTTCACCTTGCTAAAACAGTTGAAAAAATCGCACTGAAATATAATTTAATTATGACCGGCGGATCTGATTCACATGAACATGTGAATTGAATAGTTATAGGAGTTTGTTTTGAAAAATTTTCATAAAAAAAATTTATCTGCCTGGGATAAACTAAATAAATCCGGCTTTTCTTTTGAAAAATTTTTTCTTGATAAAAATATAAAAAACATAGCAATTTATGGAGCAGGGGTGCTCGGCAGACGGTTGTATGAGGAGCTTAAAGATACACAGATAAATGTATCTTGTTTTATTGATAGAAATGACAAAGTAACATTACCATATGATGTTAAAGTAATAACTCCTCTGATGACAAATAACTTGTCTGAAATAGATGCTGTTGTTATTACAAGCATAGAGTATATAAATATCGTAGACAGACTGCAAAGACATATCTCTATTAGATTTATAAATCTAATAGAGATATTAATTCCTTTTAAAGTATATGATTATTATTTAAAAGCATCTGACTACATAAAAGCTAACGGTGCAAATTTATTGTTGCTGGATTTTTCTTTTCCAACCTTGTTTTTAAAGAATCCGTCCCCGCGTGAAAAGTTATGCAGATATATTAATCAAAGTGGTGATGTGTTGGGAAATCTTCCGAGCTTTTTATATGATATTTTTGATAATATACCGGCAGTTGATGACAATTATTTAAATGAAATATTGAACAAATATACGTTTATAGACATTGATGGAATACCTCATTTAGCTGATTATCAAAGTGATTATTGCAATATTATAAATCACTGTAGACTTACAACAGATACTCCCGATGAATACTTCAACACTATTCATTTCTTCGGACCCTGCATAGGTGTTGGATATGCAGCTGAAGATAAGCATACAATTGAAAGTAATTTGCAAAAAATTATTAATGATAAAAAATTGGATAATAACGTATATAGGGTTGTAAATCACAGTTGTTGGCATAAAAAAGAAACAGATAATCAGGATTCATTTAAACGAATCCTGAAAACACCCATATCAAGCAATGATATATTGGTAATCGTCAGTCCAATGTTATGGAAATATTATGATTTCAACAGAAAAGACACACATATACATTACCATGATATAGTTCCTGCTCTAGATAGACCGCATGATCAAGGTGAAATATTTATGGATGTTTTTCATATTACACATAAAGGATATCGTCTTATTGCCCAATATATCTATAAAATTCTTCAAAACTTTGTGTCCTCTCAACAAAATTTGCCTCCCCAGAAAACAAATCTTATTAAAAAAACTGCTAATACGCATAGGTCTTCCAATAAAAAATATAGCCCTATATTAAAGGATTATCTGGGGTATCTAAAAAAAGAAAAAGCAAAAACGAATGGAACTATTGGTTCGATAGTTATGAACTGTAATCCGTTTACATACGGACATCGTTATTTAATAGAAAAAGCGTTAACAAAATGTGATTTTCTCTATATCTTTGTAGTGGAAGAAGACAAATCAGAATTTCCGTTTGAAGACAGGTATGAGCTTGTAGAACAAGGTGTCAGCGATTTAAAAAATGTGAAAGTTCTTAAAAGCGGGAAACTGATAATTTCTTCATTGACTTTCCCTGAATATTTCAGCAAAAAAGATAACAATGATATACAGATAGACGCATCTTCTGATATTACATTGTTTGCTCAAAGTATTGCCCCTGCTTTGGATATCAAATATCGATTTGCTGGTGAAGAGCCGCTGTGCCAAATTACTAATCAATATAATCAAACTATGAAAGATATTCTGCCAAAATATGGAATTGATTTTATTGTGGCAAAGAGAAAAGAATTAAATAATACGCCTATAAGCGCTTCCTTGGTTCGAAAATATATAGAAGATAACAGAATAGATGAGCTTAAAGAGCTGGTGCCCGAGACTACATATAAATATTTGACAAACAAGTATCCGATTAAGCTTTGAGCTATATTTCTATCACCCCTTTTTTGTTACTTCTCTTTTTACGATTAAAAAAATAATTATCAAACATAATATAAACACAATCGGAGACATAATTTTAAGCCAATTGATTCGATCATAATTCGCTAAACCCATATAATCAAACAAGGTGTACGGACTGGCGCCACAGTGCAAAGGAACGCCTTTGTAAATAACGGGAAGCAGAATATTTGTATTAAATATACATATAAATTTGAGAAACAAGACAACAAATATTCTATAGGTGAAAATCCCTGAAAACATTGTAAAAAACACCAACCATAACGGAAATAGCCCAAAAAGTTCTATTGTTGCGAAATTAATTTCATTTTTTTCATGATATTTTTTATCCATTTTATCATTATACAGGTTAATAGAACGAGGGTGCAACGATATGGGTTGGTGTAATCCAACAAAAGAATTATAAGTTAAAAAAGAGGACTTTAAGTCCTCTTTTTTAGTATGGTGGGCAGGGGTAGGGACCCCACAAAAGTTGCCTAAATGGCAAGTTTTGAAGGGGGAAGAACCACCACGGTGGGGCGAAAACACCCCAAAGCAAAAAAGACCCCTCGCGAAAGTAAGGGTGGATTGTCTTGCTCGTTCGCGTGTAACGGCGTTCCGTGTTTGCTCAGTCTGTCCTGCGAACAGCTTGTTGATTTCGCAAACACTCCAGCCTCGGCTCACTCGCGTTCGAACCAAAGCAAAGCTTCGCTTTGCAGTTCTCGCCTCTAATTTAATCCAAATAAAAAACCCTCACATAAAGTGAAGGTTTTTTATTTGGAGGTAAAGGTACAAGGCTCGAACTTTTAGAACGTAAAAATTCGCTCGAACCGTTATTATTTACACTGATAAAAACACAAAGTAATGAATTTCATAATTTAATAAAATTAATTTTAAATATGGTTTAAATTATTTCGTTGTTAGAAAACTTAACAAACTAGCAAAAAATATTTTTCACGGCTTTTGATACAAGTGTGTAAAAATAAAAGGAAAAATTATGAGCTTAAGAGTAAATGGATTTAACGTCAATTTTAAAGGTATAGACCGAGGTGCACGTGCAGAAAGATATAACAATGGCAAACCAAATTCGTCTCCGGAATTACAGCATTTAT
>JAVBRY010000223.1:0-3461 GCA_031547505.1 Candidatus Gastranaerophilaceae bacterium
AATCAATCTGCCATTCATCAAACTGTATTTTGTATTTTAACAACTCCTGCCAATCGCATCCCAAGTATGGAGCAAAGTTCTCATACAAATATGTGTTGGATACATCTAAATAAAAATCACCTTCATCATAAGTTATACCAAGCCCATAAGGAGCATACTTCTTTATTAATTCGTCTTTAATATAATCTATATAGTTTGATCTGCTGAGCACATCTACCCGAATGCAATTTGGCTCTGAAGGTTCCATGTATTTTGAAACATCAGGTCCACCAATTGATATCACCGCACTCCAATAAAATTCCTCAAATTTTAAGAAGTCTGCCTCAGCCTCTTTTGTGCCCCGTTTTTTATCAAATTCTGTCTGAAATGCCTTTGTAGCTTTATTTATCGAATTTATATCCTTAGGGTCGTATTTTGAATAATCAACGGCAAAAGCACTATTCATACAAAAAAACAAAAATAATACAGCTATAAAAAACTTTTTCATAAACCCTCCGATTTATGATGATTATATTATATTAAAGCCTATTGTAGCAACTTGTTATTTACTAACCATGCCGTGGGTCAGGTATTAATTAAATGATTCCATAGTTCACACTGTTTGCTTTGCTAATAATAAATATTATGTAATTAGTACGTCATTGCGAGACTTATAATTCAAATGGCAAAAAAAGGGCGGGAATTACCCGCCTCACAAGCTGTATATTAAGTTATTAGAAAGTATGTACTAAATTACCCAAGCGTATAAAATCAGAACCGCTACCTCAATAGCAGGTCTACAATTGTATTTTAAAATACAAAAAATCAGCAAAAACTCATCTTTAGTCCTTTTATTGCCTAAAACTCATCTTTGAGAATGTTACCAAACACCAAGAGCAATTGTATATTGCTCAGAGTAATATATTATTTTTAAGCCGAAGTAATACTGTCAACTTATTAAAATAAAAACAAAAAAAGAAAAAGGCCTTGAATAAGGCCAGTTGTTTTAAATAAGAAGAGAGAGCTTTCATATATATAAAGTAATTTTTTATAAAATTATTGCCTAAATTTTTGTAAATTTTTTATTTACATAAGAGCAGAATATACACACATTAGACAAAAAATGCTGACAGAGGTAAAATTTCATTATGTATATTGATGTAATGGCACTAGATATGATGGTACTTATTGTACTTTTCACGATATTCGTTCTTGTGATGTATTTTCGTGCACGAGAAAAGGATGAGTTCATCGTAAAAGAGCTGAAAAACAATCAATCCACAGGCAACTCGTTTCAAATACGACTGGAGCATAATGCTGTTTTTATCTCTCCTATAGAGTTTTTGGGCATTGCAAACAAAAAAGAGGCGTTGATTGTTCCGTTTGAAGGCTTTGACGCGGCTGAAATAGAAAATCTCTCAGACACAGAAAGCAAACTCTTTTTAAAAATAACCGGCGGGCCTGAGTTCTCTTTTTTAATGAAGGCAGAAGACAAGACCACATTCATGCCTGTACTTGTAAAAATTAAAGAGCGAGAAATTGAACTTTTGAAGCTTGAATGCAACGAGTTGCTATTGAAATTAAATAGTGAAAACGAAGACGAGGAGCAGGAATAAAAAATTATCGCCCGTTTCAAAATAAATAAAAAAAGAAGCCCGAAATGAGCTTCTTTTTTTTATTTATTTTTTAAACCTATTTAATATTGGAGTATGTCCAAGCGTCCATATTCGGATTTTCTTTTGAAGCCGATGGATCCTTTGTCATTGTTTTCGCATCGCCGTTTGTTTTCAAAACGCCCTCTTTAGCACATTCATGATCGATTGGCTTATAGATTCTGTTATAGTATTCGATAACCATGCGGTCTGAGTTGAAGTAGGCTTCAGATGTTCTGACTGCCTGTCTGACCAATCTCGCCCATTCGAGCTTGTTGTCATAGTATGTAGGAATAATCTGGTTTTCGATTGTATCCATTATGCAATCATGGTCTTTCCAGTGTCTTTCTTCCCAAGGAATATCATCATCAAGACCTTCGTACTCAACTGTATATCCGTTAATGCCAGGGAATGTACCTTCAACAGTCCAACCGTCAAAGACAGACAGGTGAAGCGCACCGTTCATGTTCGCTGACATACCTGAAGTACCTGATGCTTCAAGAGGCCTGATAGGTGTATTCAACCACACATCAGTAGCTTTTTTAAGTTTCGCACTCAAGTCGAGTTCGTAACCCGGCAATACCACAACGTTTTTGATTGCGTATGATTTGTGGAGAATGTTATTAAACATTTCACGACCCATAGCATCATCCGGGTGGAATTTACCAGCAAATATTAATTGAACCTTATCTTCGTTAAGAAGTTTCAAGATTCTGTCCATGTCCATAAATATCAGCCAAGCGCGTTTATAGTCAGCAAATCTTCTTGCCCAGGTTATTGTTAACACGTTAGGGTCAAATCTTTTACCTGCTGTATTAGCGATATAGCTGAATACTTCTTTTTTCATTTCGATTTTGGCTGCCAACAAATCTTCAAGCGTTTCAGCTTTGGCGATTTTTTCATCCTGCCAGTAGTGAAGGTTTACAGCGTTGGTAATAGCTCTAATCGGGCATCTGCCTTCAACCCAAGACCACATTTTGTTAGAAACAAGACCGTGAAGCTGAGATACAGCGTTTGCGATACGACTCATTCTTAAAGCTGCAACAGTCAGCGAGAAGTGCTCTCCACCTAGTTCTACCGCGCGTTCGCGAGAACAGCCTGCGAAGAATCCGCCGTCCATAAGAGTATCAACCCAGTGAACTTCGTTTCCTGCCGCAACAGGTGTGTGAGTAGTGAATACAACTTTTCTTTTTACTGCATCCATATCTCCGTTATATTGGCTCAACAATTCAAACGCCGCAGGAAGAGCATGACCTTCATTCATGTGAACACATTCAAAGTCATATTTAATAGCCTGTAAGAGTCTTATACCACCTACGCCAAGAACAGTTTCCTGAGCGATTCTGATTTTTTCATTCCCGTCATAAAGTTTATGCGAGATAGAACGTGCCCATTCTGAGTTTTCTTCAACATCCGTTGTTAAAAGATAAACAGGGCATGTGCCGAATAAACTCGGATCGACTCTGAATGCCTTTACAGTGACTTTTTCACCAAAAATATCAACAACAACACTTGCATCAACATCTTGTAAAAAGTCATAGTGTTTTCTTATATAAGCAACATCTACGTTGCCTTCTTCATTAATTCTCTGATTATAATAGCCGTAAGACCACAGCATAGTAACACCAACGATAGGAAGTTGCAGATATCCTGCAGATTGCATGTGTGAACCTGCCAAAAATCCTAAACCGCCTGAATACGTGCATAAAGACTGATCCATTGCTATTTCCAGAGAAAAATATGCTACTTTCGGTAATCCCATATTGCTCCTTCAATCTATTTAACTACCGTTCACTTTATAACAATAACATACCACAAAAGCAATGAAAA
>JAVBRY010000234.1:0-5798 GCA_031547505.1 Candidatus Gastranaerophilaceae bacterium
CAGTTTGCATCAGGAGCAAGAATTGTACCATATTTTTGATGAGCAGTTAACGGACAGCCCCCTTTGCAATAAAGTGCATACCGGCAAGCTTTACAAGTCATCTTATCCAAATCTCTTCTTTGGAACAAAATATTTTGGTGACGATTTTTCCAAATATCAACCAAACTGTTATTTTTTATACTCCCCAAAGAATAATCACCCTCATTTTTTGCATTGGCTGCAGCAAAACAAAGATATACTTTGCCATTACGATGAATATTAACTGTATTATGATTTCTACACATTAAATTTTTTGAACCTATTTTTGGTGTTAAATCAACGTAATTATTAAATAAAATCCTTGCCTCTTTATGATTAATAAAGTCATAAGGCTTAAATATATTCACTTCAAGAAAAATTTCAGGGGTTTCCATTCTTATAACTTTTGCAACTTCTTGAAATAACAAGTCTATTTCTGGAACAAGAGCTTTTTGTGAATCCTCATACGGAACTATTCTGGATATAAAAAGCCTGTTAAGTTTTAATTTTTGAGATATTTTATATAAATCTGCTAATTCTGTAACATTAGTTGATGTAACTACTGTGCTAATTGATGTATTAACGCCATTATTAATTAAATTTGTCAGACCAGAAATAGTCTTTTCAAAAGTACCTTTACCTCTGGTTTTCTCATGTGTCAATGCATTTGCTCCATCAAGACTTATTTGAACATGATCCGTTAAAGGATTAAGCAAAGTGCTTAGTTTTTTTGCAATCTCATTTGTAATTAATGTTCCGTTAGAAGATATTTTTATTCCTATGTTTTGCGATTTTAATTTTTTTATTACGTCAAAAATATCTGTTCTTAATAGTGGTTCTCCACCGGTTAAAATAACATGAATAATATCCATTTTTAAAATATCATCTATTGTATCCATAACTTGTTTCGTCGATAAGTCTTTATTTGAATTAAATTTATCATCATCGTTATAAAAGAAACAATGTTTGCATCTTAAATTACAATCGGATGTTATTTCCCACGTTAATTCCAACGGATAATAATGACTATATTCATCAATGTTATTAGCACATTCTTTTATTTTATTAATTAATAAATATTGTGGTAATACCTGTGAATTGTCTAAATATTTTTCAATACACAATGAAATATCCGATTTAATATTTGAATTGTTGCTCATTTCAATTTCTCGCCGGCTCTAAAAAATTTTTCTCAATCAATTCATTAACAATAGAATCAAAACTTACTTTTAATTCTTCATATTCATATCCTTCAAAAAGAGGCATCAGATCCAGATAAATTTCTTTTAAAGTTCTTTTTCCGTTAATAAGTTTGATTAAATCATTTGAGGACTCGTTGCCTAACCAAATATCGTCTGTTTCAACATTATACAAAAACAAAACCCCATCTTTTAAGTTGTGTTCATATCTTTTTAGTATATTTTTTTCCAACTTTAAAATTAAATCTTCATGCAGCATTTTTTTTCACCATTTAAATCATCTAAAAGGATTTTACCATAACAACAGTCTCCATCGGGAGCATTTATATCATTGTATTTTTCGTAGGCGTTTGCCGGACACCCCGCTTTACAGATTGGTATATATTCGCACTTTTTACAAACTGATTTATCCAAACACCGTTCTTGATAAAACACATTGTCAAATCTTTTACCCCAAATTTCAAAAAAAGTTTTTTCTCTTAAGTTTCCCAAACATAATTCATCCTTTTCTGCTTGAGAACAAAGATATAAGCTGCCATTAGCACTAACTGTAACACTTTCATGTTTACAATGACACATTAGATTCTGAGGGACAGGAATATCGTTTGAATTCATATATTCGCCTAACAGCTTTTTACCTATATCGTGATTAAAGAAATCCCATACTTTTAAATTTGAGAAATTCAGACTTATGCTCTTATCATCTCTCATCTTTTCAATCAATTCAGAAGTATATGTGAAGACCTCATCGACGTTTGGTAATAAATAAACTTGGTTTTCGCTGCAAGCTTTAAATTTGTTAAAGTAAAATGATTTTATTTTTAATTCTTTTCCCAAATCATACAATGCAGGTATTTCTGCTAGATTTTCAGATGTAACAGTATAGCTGATTGTCACATTAATTTTATTTTGTGTAAGATGCCTTATCCCTGCAATCGACTTTTTAAAAGCACCCCTTCCTCTTGTCGAATCATGAACAGATGAGGATGCTCCGTCCAAGCTTACTTGCATAGAATCAAATTTCGGGTTTAATATTTTTGATAATTCTTTTGCTGTTTTTTCAGTTATCAAAGTTGCATTAGTTTGAATTATCAAAGGAACATTTTTACTTTTTAAATATTTAAGTAACTTAAAAATATCCTTTTGTAAAAAAGGTTCACCGCCTGTGATTGTAAAAATAACAGCGTTTAATTCTTCAACAAAAAACTCTGCAAGACTTAACAACTCATCTATAGAAAAATTATCATCAGATGCAAATTTTTCTTGTGATTCATAGTAATAACAGTGCTTGCATCTTAAATTACACTCAGATGTGACTTTCCAAAATATAGCATAAGGATACTTATGTATATATTTTTCATCTCCACAGTCCTTTAAGACGCCTAACAGTGACTTTGAATCAAAACCCTGTTCAACATCTCTTAAATAAATATAATTGAAGCAATTTTCTATATTTTTGTATAGCTGTTCGCTATTTTTCATTTCTTACCACGGAGCGCAAGCAGGTGTATAAGATGCGCCACAGCCGCCACCGCTGTCTAGACGCGGTTTCACTTTTCCCTTTTCCATCCCTTTAATATAAACAGTATCAATATCAAGTGCCTTAGGCAAAACTTTTGAATTTTTTGTATCTCCAATAACTCTTGCGGCAACATCCAATTGTGGTTTGGTTTTAACCAAAGATTTTGCTACATTTACAGCTTGTACAGGCATAATTAATCCTTTCATATTTGCTAAATCTTATATAAGTACTTTGAATTTTAAATAAATATTATGCCGGAATCATGCACGGCGGCACATAAGAAGGACAACCGCCACCGCCACCGCCATCGCGACGTGGCTTTAGTTTACCTTTTTCTTTAATATAAAATGTATCAGCATCGAGTGCTTGAGGTAATTTTTTTGTAGTTACTTTACCGTCCAATCCTACTTTGCTGACAAGCATTTCCATTTTCATAACAGGTGAACTTTTGGCTGCGTTTGCTGCTTTTCTGGCTGTTGACGCTCCAATAGTTTGTACTGGCATAACCTTCTCCTTATATTGTAATAAGACCATTTACTGTTACACTTATAGCATGGAATTATAAAAAATTATACTTTTTCCTAATATATTTTACATATCTTTATTGATATATAATAGATGTCTTTTGTTTTCAGGTATTAATAATTTTGCTTCGTCTAAGCCGATTAGAACATCCGAACTTTGTGGCAGTTTATTCTTGATTGCTTTATCATAAAGTTCATTGAACTTTGCGATTCTCTCCATTGTTTCTGTTTCAGAATTTTTGTAATTTATTTGCTTGATTTTCTTATATATTCTTCTCGAAACGGGGTTATTTGATAATATTGGATTATTTGTTATAAAACCTCCATAATCAATTAAACGATTATCTACAAAATTTAAAGCCATATCAGTATTTTCTATACCTAATGATTTATAATCCACACTGCTCCTCACTGAACCCAGTGTTTTAGAGTTGGAAAAATCTAATAATGCATAATTACTATTTAAGTCTGTGTAATGATATTGCACCAAATCAGTGTGCTGCAAATTATGTCCAATATTTTTCCTAATATAATTTCCGAAATTAGCTTCTTTATTTATTCCATATTTACTTTCTGCGCTAATTTTTTGCCCTTGTATTCTCCTGTTTAAATTCGACACAAATTCATCCATTGGCATATTCTTAACCATATCTATCTGTGAAAGCACCTTATGTTTGAGTATAGGTCCGTCTTTAAGGCCTTTTTTTATAAATAAATCAAACATTTTTCCCACACTCGATACAACTTTGTCATAATTTAAATGTATTAACTCAGCATCTTTCAAATTAAGATTTGTATTGTATTTATTAAGAACATCAAGCTTTGTAATATAATCAGATTTCTTGTAATATTTCATGACTTTATCTTTAAACAGTTTTTGATTTTTTTCATCAAGAAAAGATATTTTGTATGCAGTACCGAATTTACCATTATCCAAACGTTTTACAACCACCCTGGCACTTTCAGATAGAACATTATTTTTTTTAAGCTCTTTTTCTAGAATTTCTGATGCATTTTTTTCTACTTGATGAATTATATCCTTATTTGGAAGCACAAGTTTTCTTATTTTTTTCTCCCACTTTTCAATTTTATTTAAATTCGGGGATAAAGACAGCTCTAATCTCTGTTTTAGAATATCCAGACTCTTATTTAAATCCAGCTTGTTTACCTGCGCATCTATATTTTCAAGTGTTAATTTTTCTATTTCTTCAAACAACTTAGCTGCTTTTGAAAAAGCTGCTTTTGTGCCTTCTACTGATTCTTTTATCTTTTGTCTAGAGACCGAACTACCTAAATTATTTCTTATTGCTTGAAGAAATTCCTGAGGAAAAATCCCGACAAATCCTTTTTCTCTAATATGAACACCTTTCAATGCTCGCATCATATCGGAAGAAACATTAGGTGTTTTTTGAGCTATTCTCGTTAAAGCACCTTTAAACGCAATCGATTCCGTTTTATTATTTATAGATGAAAACGGTTTTGTTTCTTTACGTTGAACTTTAAAAATTTGCACTAAATAAAATCCTTATTCTTATTAAATTTGTCCTTGCTTGAATAATATAATGTACAAAAATATAAAAAGTTTTGGATATAAGAAAGTTAATTAATAATTTGTTACATCGTTTTTTACGAATTTACAGCTTTGAAGCTTCACTTACATCACCACAAAAAACCAAACATAGGTGAATCTACAATCATCCAAAACCACATGGGGATTGTTATCTTTATACAATCACATAATAAATATAGCTTGACAATATTGGAGGAATAAGATGACTCAAAAAGATTTTAAAGATTTCGAAACAAAGTGCATCAAGTGCAATAAGCCTTTTACAGTATATGCCGCAGAAATGCAAAAGATACAACAAAAAGGATTGATTCTGCCTAAACGATGCCCGAACTGCGGTGATGTTATGACAAAAAATGCACATAAAAACAAGAAGTGTGGTAATTAAAATTATAAAAGCTCAGTTAGCTTGAGACTTTGGTGCATCCATATAGAAGATGCGGCATTAACTTCCCTCTATAAAGTTTATCAAACTGCTTAATGATGGTCATTCCGAGTTTTTCAGCAACCTTTCTTGAAGAGGTATTATCAGGCCGAATCTGAGCTGTAAGCAACCGGACATGCAGTTTATTGAAAGCGTAGTCTTTGCAGGCACTTGCACATTCAAACGCAAAACCCTGATGCCAAAACTCTTTGTTAAAAATATATCCGACCCCGATGTAGTCTTGATTATCTGCCTTTTCAGCAAGAAGCCCGGCAACTCCAATAAACTTACCGCTTTGTTTTTCAATCACAGCCCAATAACTATAGCCATCTCGGGTATACCTCATTATGTTTTCATCTATCCACTCGTGGACTTCATCATCCGAAAAAGCTTGTTCTCAGGCATACATAACCTCTATGTCTTGTAGAATGGAAGCAATTGCCTCAAAATCATCAGGACAAATTTGCCTTAGATATGTTCTTGGGGTTTCTAGGATTATTTTGTGTTCCATACTCTATTACACATTTCGTTGTCTTTATATAAA
>JAVBRY010000174.1:0-5988 GCA_031547505.1 Candidatus Gastranaerophilaceae bacterium
TCTATTAAAGCCGTCTTTGTATAAAAGAATACAGTTTTTATAGTCCCAATAATGTTCATAATCAGGAATAGTTGAAAATTCATTCAATTTTTTACCGAATTTTTTAACAGACTCAAAATTTTCATCAGAGATTTTTATTTGTTTTGCTTCGAAATCTTCCAATTTAGCTATTTTTTGTTCAAATTTTTCCAAATTCTCCATCATTTCTTCCGCTTCCAATACCCCCTTAAAAGAAACACTGTCTGCTTTTTGAGTTAAATCTATTTTTTGAGGATTGGAGGCATATTGTGCATTTTTTTGCACAATGCCGTAATTATTCACACTTTGACCAAATTGGATTTTGCTAATCATAACTTCCCTTTCTCTCGTGATATTTCATGTTAAGTCTAAAGAGAGAGTTTTTTGCTACTAACTTTACAAAATGTATCATTTTTTCGTTTTTATAAAAAAATCATGCAATTTTTTTGCTTTATGTGTTTTATAGTAACAAATATCTAAATATAAACTATGGTCGGGATTACTATCCCGACAACAAATGGAAACAAAAAAGTGATTTCACTAACCTCGTACAACGTAAGTAATAAAATCCCCTTCGCTAAAAATCCGCCTGTTCAAAAGGCCGACAGCAAGGAATTGTTGGCAGCTGCAGCAGCTCAAGATGAAAAGCTAAAACAGCAAGCTGATGAGCAGATGAAAGAAGGGTATTTTGACAATGCAATAAATCTGTATAAACAGGCATTGTTGATTAACTCTGAAAACCCTGATGCCAACTTAAGCTTGGCGAAAACTTATAAATTAAAATCAGACTACAAAAACGCCCTGCCGTATTTTGAAAAGTCAACTTCACTGTTCCCTGAAGATTTAGAAGTAGCGACCCTCTTAGGTGAATGTTATAAACATACCGGACAGTATAAAAAAGCTGAAGACCAGTTTCAAAAAATCGTTAACAAAGACCCACAGTATGACTACGCAAAAAGAAACCTTCTTGATACAAAAAACTTGATGATAGCCTGCTATGACCCGACAAGAGCCTATAAAGAACGCCAAACAGCAGCACAGGACAATTTAAATACAGCAATAAATATGGCCGCAGACTTTTTCCCCAAAGGCTATATGAAAGATATGGGGGATTTGACTATTGCTTTCGATAAAACGGAACAGATGGCAGGCCGCTCCAATATTGCACAGTACGAAGATAAAAAAAGAAAAGTAGCGGTTATAGATGAATACGTTTATGCATCGCCAAAACTTGTCGCGACTTATGTTGTCCATGAACTTGTCCATGCAAAAGACAAAGACCCGTATACTTCTATAAAAGAAGAGCAGGACGCATTTAGAATCCAAGCAGACTTCTGGATTAAAAACGTCAAAGATGTGAAAGATCCTGAAATGGATTATGTAATAGAACTGTACAAAAAATCGCCTGAAACATTGGATAAACGGGTTGCGGAGATTTATCGTCTGAGAGACAAAGATATTCCTGAGACTTCACCGAACCATCCGCCATCAAAAGGCAGGGCAGCCGCAAATAGCTTAACTAACGGTCAGCCGATACGAGCCTACGATATTATTGTATAGTAACCATATAATAAGACAAAGATTTGTGCCGTCGCGGGCTTGAATAGTGTATTGCGGCTATAGGCTGTTTTGGAGCCTGTCCCGTGCTCGGACACGGGGCGATCTCATACAACAAGCATAATTTTATGAGACCCCGTAAAAAGCATATCTTTCTTGAATCCAAAGCATAATGTCCGGGGATGCATAAATCTAATACTCAAACACTCCTCCTCAAGTGCAGAGGCCTTTCTGATACGGGCGAAATCATAGTCCCGTAAAATCTTGTCTTGCTGAACTTATTTTTATAAACCCCGTTCAGATATTCCACCCTTAGTCCTAGCGAGCGAAGACCAACGGGAGCGCATTCTTCCTCTTTATCAAGACGGCTGATAAGCTCTAAAATATGTTTTTTAATTTTTTGAAAATCTATCATACCGCCCCTTTCAAGACAATTTGTTTGCATTTTTCCGCCTGTCAAATCAAAGATTTGTCCGCTCCTTCTACTTCGTATTCGTCGCAACTGCGGCTTAGAACGGTTACGGTCCTGCCGGCGGGCCCAGTCTGTATAATTGGCGACCCGCGGACCTCCACACACTTTAAATGACAGTGCATTCTTTTTCATGTATAATTCTTATTAATAGAATTTATGAAAATGTCAACGAAAACAATGGAAGAAAGGATTATAATTATGTCAGCAAAAGTAACTAAAGATATGAGCATAATAGATATTGTACAAAACTACCCGCAAGTACTGCCTGTGTTCGCTAAATACGGCCTGGGCTGTATCGGATGTGCCGCTGCAAAGTTTGAAAACTTAGAAGCAGGTGCTAAAGTTCACGGCGTAGACCCCGATCAGATGGTTGAAGAAATCAACGAACTGTTAGGTGCTTAATCTTTAAATTGTAAAAAGTTTAAAAAACCGGCAGCTAGCCGGTTTTTTGTTTATTTTGAAATAATTACATTTAAAAGCGAACCTTCCGGAAGCAGAAGATTCGGATGCTTCTTAACAGGCAAAATGCCTTTCACCCTTTTCAAACCATCATTCGCAACAGCTTTAAAATATTCTCCAAGTGTTGCGTCTTGTGAAATTCCAAGTTCAGGCGCAATTATATTTTTTAAATACGCTTCGCCTGATTTTGTCAGCTGACCGGTTTTATCCGCCAGTTCGCTTTTTTCAAAGTTTCTTATAAATTCATCTTTCAAAACCTCCGCATTGAATAGTTTTTTCGCTTCATTCGTGCCAATTTTTTCTCCAACGACAGCTCCCGCTTTGGCATAAATTTCGCCTATCTGATGCGAAGTCGCTTTTATAAGTGGTATGTTCTTAATGTTTTGTATGCTCATTTTCTATCTCTTTTCTAGTTCATTGAAATGCTGTTCCAGATTTCTATTTGTTTTTTGGATTTTTTTACATAGTTGTTGTCTATTTTTATTTTATCTTTGGCATTAGCTGTTTGTTCTGATGTTGGTGCAAAATATTTTTTTATCTTATTCACAACAGCACTTTCAAATTGATTAGCAGTTGCTTTAGCATGAAGACCATAATCCGGTAACAAATAATCTTTTACATAATTTTTACCTTCTTGGGAGAGTTTATTGTCAGTATAAATAAAAAGTTCTTCGACTTCTGTTTTATTTTTTTCACTTCTTTCAAAGTATTTTATCATTGATTTTTTCATTTTTTTAGAATCGAATTTTTCAATAACTTCAGGATTTTTATTGATACGTTTTGTTATCCTGTCTATTACTTTTAATATGTTATGCATGTTTTCTTCAATCAAGGGTTTCCCTTTGCTCTTTGCATAAGATGGGATTCGATGTTGATTTCTTATTGGCAGTTTGTTAGTTTTATTAATACTTCCTTCGTTAAAATATTCTTTGATATTTTTTACAACTGCATCTGAATATTCTCCAAGAGTTGAATGTCTGGGTAATTTGTAATTTGGCAGCATATAATTGCTCACATATCCTATGCCGTCTTTTGTTAATTTACCTTTAGCATCCATAAACGGTTCATGAATTTTTATTTCTTTTCCGTTAACAATTTTTATTCCCTTAAAATATTCAACAAAATCTTTTTTCATTGTTTCAGGGTTAAATTTTTCAATTAATTCAGGGATTTGGTTTAGTCTTTCTACAATCACATCCATAGTTTTATTGATTTGGGTCATATTAGCTCGGTTAAAAGGCATATGTAAAAAATTTTCAGATACGCTAATATTCACCATCGGTGCTGCTTTTTCAGCTGCGGGTTTGGTGTACATTTTTATATCAGCTGCTATTCTTGTTGCGGCAATCCTAAAAGCCATGTTTCGTTCCTTAGTGCTAATGTATCTGCTTCTACAATGATGGTGAAGGGTTTTTATTGATAAAATCCAACTCTATTGTTACAAATTGAAATACTCAAAATATTCCGGCAGAACCATTATAAATAAAAAACACATTCGTTTGAATGTGTATACAAGAAATATGTTTATAAAATTTATTTTCTTACTTCAATAGGTATTGTCACAAAACGTGAGAGTTTAAAAATTTTGTTATCGCTAAAATCAAGTTTTTCCGGTGCTTCAGGTGTTTTTTCCTGTACAGACGGATAGTTATCAATATCGTGAGTGATAATGAATCGCATAAATTGAGGACTGAACATGAACACCTTCGCTTCCCTAGTGATTTACCTTACACATATATAAACACAAGTGGCTGTTCAAATGTTCATTTTTTAAGAGAAATTTTACAATATGTAATATGAGTTTTTCGGTGAGCTTGGTTCATTACTTATATCACTGTCACCACGCTGCTGCAATATTTATTTTAATTACTCTCCCTCTCCTTACAGGAGAGGGTTGGGGTGAGGTGGCGACTTAACATATAGATATTCTGAGCGGGGTCTAAAAAATTACTACCTTTAGATACCGCTCAGAATTATATATAACAATTTATCCTAAAATCACGCAGCGGTATGACAAGCTAATCATTTGGATTTGTAAATTAATAAGTTTAGTATAAAATTGAATGATAAACAGACTTAGGGAAATTGTTAATAATGATAAAAAAAGTTTTAATCGCTAACAGAGGCGAAATTGCCGTCAGGATAATAAGAGCATGTAAGGAACTTGGGATTCAAACCGTTGCAATATATTCACAAGCCGACGCAGATTCACTGCACGTAAGCTACGCCGACGAGGCATATTGTATCGGACCTGCACAGAGTGCGAAAAGCTATTTAAATATCCCTGCAATCATCTCGGTTGCACTGACTAGCGGCGCTGATGCTATCCACCCGGGATACGGCTTTATGGCTGAAAGAGCGGATTTTGTGGATATTTGTACAGACCACGGCTTGAAATTCATCGGGCCTTCTGCTGATGCTATGAGAAAAATGGGTGACAAAGCCACTGCCAGAAAGACAATGCAGGCTAACGACGTTCCTACAACACCGGGCACAGACCTAGTTGACGATATGGATGAAGCAAAAGCATTCGCTAAGAAAGCAGGATATCCTGTAATCGTCAAAGCCACAGCAGGCGGCGGCGGAAAAGGTATGAGAATTGCCAACTCCGAATGTGAACTGGAAGAATCAATAACACTATGCCAAACCGAAGCGCAAAATGCATTCGGCAACGCAGGTGTTTATATAGAAAAATATTTAGTAAACCCTCGCCACATCGAGGTTCAAATCATCGCCGACCAGTTCGGAAATGTTGTACATCTTGGTGAAAGAGATTGTTCAATCCAAAGACGCCACCAAAAACTTATTGAAGAAGCACCATCACCGGCTATCGATGAAACTACAAGAAAAGCTATGGGTGCAGCTGCAGTAACTGCCGCAAAATCAATCAACTACGAAGGCGCCGGCACAATCGAATTCCTTCTTGATAACAAAGGCAACTGGTATTTTATGGAAATGAACACCAGAATTCAGGTTGAGCACTGTGTTTCCGAGATGATTACAAGCGTTGATTTGGTGAAAGAGCAGGTCAGAGTAGCTTGCGGTAAACAGCTTTCATTTAAACAAGACGACGTTTTATTCAGAGGTCATGCCATTGAATGCCGTATAAATGCTGAAGATGCAGACAAAGACTTTATGCCTTGTCCGGGTGAAATCAAAGGCTATATAGCACCTGGTGGATTCGGTGTCAGAGTAGACTCTCACTCATACACAGGCTACAAAATCCCTCCGTACTACGACTCAATGATTGGCAAACTGATCTGTTGGGGTACAGACAGAGAAGACGCCAGAAAAAGAATGCTAAGAGCCTTGAGCGAGTATGTTATTACGGGAATTAAAACAACAATTCCATACCACAAAAAAGTTTTAACAAATGATGTATTCATTTCAGGCAACTTCAACACAGGCTTCATTGCAGAACACATGACGCCTAATAAAAAAGGGGAAGAAGAAGTTGAAACAGAAAAAGCAAAAGAACCTTC
>JAVBRY010000118.1:0-5653 GCA_031547505.1 Candidatus Gastranaerophilaceae bacterium
AATCAAGAATATGATTGTCCTTGGCGGCGGAAAGAAAATCTTCCCTGAAGAGGTTGAAGCTGTTCTTGAAAAATCCGAGCTTATTAAAGAGGTTTGTGTACTTGCTTTGAAGATAAAATCAGGTTCTAAAGCCGGTACCGAAGAAGTCGGAGCGATAGTTGTTCCAGCAGACAGCTTAATGAAAAAGTCTGACGATGAGATTCAAAAACTCATTGAAAATGAAATAAAGCAGCTTTCGAAAGAAAATCTTGCGAGCTACAAAGAGCCTACGGTTGTTCTTATTCATAAAGATGATCTGCCGAAAACAGCTACACGCAAGGTCAAACGTAAAGACCTGCTCGAATGGTACGAAACCCTAAATTAATAAAGAAATACACCACAAAGGAGACAAACTATGCTAGGTATATTATTTATTCTTTCACTCATAATCATAACCCAGATTGTATATCTGAACTCTGATTTAAAAAGCGTCAAAAGAGATATAGACGGTCTTGACGATACAGTGCGGTCATTATCGGCTAAGTTCAGAGGTGCAGACACACAAGAAATTCAAAAAGCCGAACCGGTTGTATATTCTGCTCATCCGCAGGAATATGCTCCTGAGCCTGTTAAGGAGGTTTGGATTGAACCTGAACCGATTGCGAATGCATCAGTGCAGCCTGAACCGGAACCTGCTGAAGAACCTATAGAGGAATCATTCCAGGCAGTTGTTGAAGAAGAAATATTTGAATCAGAAGCAGCTGCGTCAATCATTCAAGAGGCAAAAGCCCCTGTAAGCACAGAATCTTCTTATATTCATAACCAAGAAAATGAAGAACCTTGGAGTTTTGAAAAAGCTTTCATGGGCAACATATTCAATAAAATCGGCGCATTGGCACTGATTATCGGTTTTGGTATTTTCTTAAAAATAGTATCTTCATATATTGTTTTCACTCCGCTTATGAAAATTATGACAGGGTTTATCGCAGGTTTGGCGATGATTTACGGATCCGTGAAATTGCATAAAGACCAGATGAAAAGTTATGCCGAAGTGCTGATGGGCACGGGTATTTCTATACTATTCGTCACAACATACTGTGCCGCAGGGTTTTTCAATATACTCCCTGCGCCGACTGCGATTGTAATCGGTATACTCCTTACCATTGCATCTTATTTTATGGCAGAAAAATACAAATCTTTTTCAACTATTGCAATCGGTGTATTTGGCGGCTATTTAACACCGTTTCTTATAAATGCAAACATATCCACCAATTTTTTATTCAGTTATTTGATATTCGTAAACCTTGTTTCACTCGTTTATGTATATAAAAATCAAGATAAAATTGCGGTTAATTTTATTAACCTTGTTATGACAGCATTTACAATCACTGTGTTTTCAACATTTGGTGAGAAACCGAACATAATTTTGCCTATAATATTTTGGGCAATGTATCTTTTAAACGACCTGTTTATGCTGAAAAATGAAGTGAGCAGAGAAACAGGAGATGTGAGAAACATTCTTCTGTGGGTGAATTATATTGTTCTTATGTTCTTTGCTAACTATGTATTCGGGTTCGAAAACCGTGAGTTTATAGGGTTTGTATTGTTATTTGCAGGCTTTATTTATGGAGTTTGTGCATTTTACATTGATGAAAGTAAAGTGAGCACTGCAAGGCAATACCTTTCAGGTTCATTGATTTCAATATTATTTATGACTTATTTTATGTTTTCAGATACAGCAAGAGTCTGGATGTGGTCACTTGAAGCAATAATCGTGACATACTTCTCACGCACACATAAATACTTCAAAACCTGGATTCTGGCGTTTTATTTCCCTGCGTTCACAGCGATGTTCTTCTTGCCGGATATAATGTTCGGTACAAATCAAGCTTACATACTGAATCCTCGTCTGCTTCTTTTGGGCGGTCCGATTGTGTCAGCATTTATTGCGGCCAAGATTTTGCCTGAAGAAGATAAAAAGCTTTCAGAGTTTTTCAGATTCTTTTATATTTCGTTGATGTACATATTTGCTACTTTGGAAATAAATACATACTTCACCAAAAATGCTTATGCAACAGGAGCTTATGACCTGATAACATTCACTAAAGTTATGTGTTATACAATTCTCGGATTTATATATGCGCTTCAAACCAAAAGGCTGTATATCTCCACACAGATGGTACTGTTCAATGCGGCAAGCTATTTCATCTATATAGTTGCAATGGTTATGCTGCTTTGTATGGGATGTACATATCCTGATGCCCATACATTCTTTGTACCTATCGCAAACATAAGATTCCTTGCTTATATAGCTGCTATAGCCGCAACATTAATGTATCGCAAGTGGACAAAAGAAGAAGTCTTTACATATTTGGCAATATTATTGGGCTTCTTACTTACAACTGTTGAAATGAAAGACCTTATGGTAAAAATGTACATCAGTAATAATGGATTGTTGATGTCTACAGCCTGGATTATATACTCTGGAATCCTTATGATGGCAGGTATTTTCAAAAATTGGAAACCATTGAAAATCTCAGGTATCTGGATTGCGATTATAACAATCTTGAAAATATTGTTCTACGATTTAGCAGGAGTAGAGGCGATTTACAAAGTCATAGCATTCCTCTCGCTCGGTGTAATCCTGATGATTGTGTCTTATTTCTATACGAAGAACAAAGGACAGGAGTAGTCAAAAAACGATGAATGAAATATTTTTGAAGACTCCTGACAATGTAAAAATTGCTATTAACCACCACTCAACCGGTCACAGAGAAGTTATCATCTTAGCTCCGGGGTGGTTTATGACAAAAGACAGCAAGTCATTTGCTGATATGGCTGAGATTTTTTCTCAGGATGCAGATGTCATATCAATGGACTTTCGAGGACAAGGTAGAAGTTCCGGGCTCTATACATTCACGGCAAAAGAAAGTATAGATTTAAAAACCGTAGTGGATTGGGCGCGTCCGCGATATGAAAAAGTTTATCTGATGGGCTTTTCCCTGGGCGCTGCATTGGTCTTGATTCACAGCGCTCAATATAAGGATGTCGATAAAGTTATTGCAGTGTCTGCTCCCAGCAACTTCGATAAGATTGAAAACCACATGTGGAAAAAAGAAGCGTGGCTTCCGACACTACAGAAATTCGAACTAAAACGCTGGTGTTCAATTCGCCCGAATCTTCTGGATTCAATCGGCGGAGAAAAAATCAAACCCATAGATATAATAGAACAAATCAATGTACCCGTTTTATTTATTGCAGGTGAAAAAGATCCTACAGTATATGCCTGGCATACAAAAGCCCTTTTTGATAAAGCTGTCTGTCAAAAACAATTTGAGCTCTTTAAAGATTGTTATCACGCAGAGGATTTGTTCTTGCAGGACAAAGACAAGTTTATAAGTATTTGCCGGCATTGGCTGTTTGACTCTGTTTAATTATACAGATAAGGTGAAAAAGAATGAAAGATGAGTTGTTTGCTCACATAAAAAAACACTTTGATATAGATCCTGATTATCCATTTCGTGATAAAGATACTGTTATTTTTCGCCATAAAGATAATCGGAAGTGGTTTGCGGCAACGATTAAAGTGAGCAGGGAAAAGCTAGGTCTTAAGGGTGACGAGATATGTGACGTGGTGGATTTAAAGTGCGATCCGATTCTGTCCGTTTTTTATAGAGCGATACCGGGTATTCTTCCCGGATACCATATGAACAAAGAGCATTGGATTACGGTACTTTTAGACGGTTCTGTCGAGCGTGAGACTCTGTGGGAATTGGTGAAACTGAGCTATGATTTGACTGCACCGAAAAAGCCGAAAAATCTAAAAAAACCACGCAAATCAAAATAGCTCCTATTAACTACATATTGACTATATAAATCCCCTCTGATTTTGACTATACTTCGAAAATCAAAAAATGAGGGGGTTTATTATGAAAAAAATTGTATTGTTTTCGGCTTTGTTTGTACTGGCTTTTGGGCTGCTTGTTCAGGCTCAAACAGCTATAACACCTGCACCTTCAAGCACAAATATTCAAGCAAGAGACTACAACTATCTTTTAGGGACATTGAACGGGATAAGCGACAATTTATTGAAACAGCATTTTCAACTATATCAGGGCTATGTGAAGAGTCTAAATGAAATGAATGCTAAGTTATCAGCTAATAAAAACCTGCCCGGGAATGCTTCTTATTCAGAATATAGAGGAATTGTGGGTTCAAAGCCTTTTTCTCAAAACGGGATAGTTTTGCATGAGTTGTTTTTTTCTAACTTATCCGGCAAACCAACCACTCGTTCAGCACAACTGGACAAGCTAATCATAAGAGATTTTGGCTCTTATGAGAATTATATTTCAGAGCTTAAAGAAGCTGCAAAGTCTGCAAGAGCAGGTTGGGTTATAACAGGTTTGAATACGAGAGATAATAAATTATACAACTATGTTGTAGATTTGCACGACGAACATGTGCCTCTTGGCGTAAGGCCGATTTTGGTTTCTGATATGTGGGAACACTCTTATATTCTTGATTACGGAATAAACAAGGCTGAATATATTGACACCTTTATAAAGAACATAGACTGGGATACTGTTTCTAAGCGTCTTGAATAATTTAATGCTAAAAAGGAGGCGTATTGCCTCCTTTTTGAATGGCTGGACAGAGTTTTATGGTATTGAAGGGGCTTGGTCAAAAAATATATTAACCTTCCATATTGAGCGAAAAACCTTTTTGAGGCGGCTCCGGAATAGTTATATTATTTTCCTGGCAGTACTGCATCACAGCTTCTCTACCTTGAGAAATTGTTGCTGCAGGAACACCAAGTGCAATCAATTTTTGTTTAAGCTCTGCAGGCGCTTCACCGTCGTCTGCGCCGCGTAAAGGTTTATTTTCAGCATTAGCCTGATTGTTAGGTTTTTGAGGAGGCTCAGGAATAGTTATATTATTTTCCTGGCAATATGTTTGAACAGCAGCAGAACCCTGTGAAATTACCTCATCAGGCACACCTAAATTTCTAAGTTTGCTTTTGAATTCTGAATTGCTGGTGTTTGTACGGCTTGCTGAGCTTGATGAAGCAGAAATAAATGAAACATTATAAACCATCTGTTATCTCCTTTGTATATTACATATATATAAAGGACATCCAAAAAGGCAAATTGATAGCTCGGGCGAGTCATTTATTTGTCTTTTTGATGGCTCTATAGAGTCATTAAATAATGTTTTCCTTCAATGCCATAATAGCAGCCTGGGTTCTGTCGTCGACTGACAATTTTTGAATAACATTTTTTACATGGTTTTTAACTGTATGGAGCGATAACACTAATTCATCCGCTATTGCTTTATTGCCTTTACCGTCAGAAATAAGTTTTAAAATTTCTTTTTCACGGTTAGTAAGATTAAATTTATCCGCGTTTTTCGTATTATCATTTAGTCCTGAACCGCTTTGCAGCAGCTCTAAAACATATCCTGCAATAGCAGGGTCAAGCCAGGTTGCACCTTCCAGGACCATACGAATTACATCAAAAAGCTCATTAACTTTGATACTTTTAGAACAATATGCACAGGCTCCTGATTTGAAAGAATTCATAACGCTTTCTTTTTCCGTCATTGAGGTGAGCATTATAATTTTTATTTCGGGTTTCAGTTCCTTAATTTTTCTTGTAGCATCAATACCATTCAATAC
>JAVBRY010000194.1:0-11225 GCA_031547505.1 Candidatus Gastranaerophilaceae bacterium
TGACATTTAGTTTCGAAAATCCACGTCACCCTGAACTTGATTCAGGGTCGCAAAGTCGATGCGATTTACCCGTTCGGGTATCCTGATTCGTATGGCTCGTAGCTCGCCAACGACTCAAGCCCGTTACAAGTGCGGAATGACAGATATTTTGATTTAGAATGTCAACACAATCTAGAAAAAGGTCAAGCTATTTTAAGACATCGACAACTGCTTAATTTTGTTTGCATAAAACTCTTTCGTCTGCTGGTCTTTGGCTTCTGTTATTAGCCTGTCATAGAGTGTTAAAAGCAGCCTTGCCAAAGATGTAGAGTTCATATTTAATTTTTGCTTTACGATGATGTCATAGGCTTGATTTGCACAGAAAAGAGATTTTTCGTATTCGTGCTGTTTGTAGAGAATATCTGCAGAAAGTGATTTAAACAAAACTGTGAAAAGTTCACTGCTGTTTTCGTCTTTTTCAATATTCATAGCAGCGTTGTTCAAAAGTCCTAAGGACATATCGAGGCTGCCTTCTTCGTTTTCAATAAGTGCAATCAAGTACCAGCTCAGGTATGTAATGTTTTTAATACCTTTTGAAGAAGCTAAATCAAGCACGTTGTAGTAAATCTGTTTTGATTTTTTTGCATTGCCCATACGCTGGTATGCATAGCCAATCATCAGGTCTGCAAAGTATTCTACCTGATAGAGATGTACCGATGCGGCCACGAGTTTTGCCTGATATATATAGTTTCCAAGGTTATCCCAATCATTATGTTTCAATGCAACCATTGCTCTTAGTATCGGATAAAGGATTTGGGAGTATTTATCGTTGATAAAGTCTGCATTTTCCAAAGCTCTCAGTTCATTTTCAATATTATCTCCGTGTTGGAATCTTGCTAACATATGCAAGAGTCTGAAGCAGTGATATTCAGGTACAAAGCTCTGAAGTTTTTCAAGCTCGGGTATTGTATCTTTTTTCAGCTGTATGATGCGAGAAATTGAGATAAAGAACTGTGCATCTATAATAGCTTCTTTGAATTGTTTTTTAGAGAAACCTTCAGGCAGTAGTGTATGAACTATGTTGTTCAAATCAATGTGTTTGAATAGTTCGTCACCAAGCTCTATACACTCATTAAGTCTTCCCAGGTTGTAGTAAATCTCCAGTGTTACAAGGTTAACCAGGAAGAAGTTCAGGTTGAAGTTCGGGTCTGCAGGGTTGAATGTGCTGTGCGGAGTTCTTGAGATTATTTTACCTACATATTCAAGTGCATTTGCATAGTTTCCGCTCATCAAACAGCTCTGCACGAGTTTGTTTGCAACTGTTTTGATTTTGTTATCATCTTTTGTTGCTTCAAGGTTTTCAAGAAGAAGTTCAAGGAAGTTCAAAATCTTGTCGGGATAATACTTATACAGTAATGAACTCATCTCTTCATAGACTTCAAGTTTCACCTGCTCGACCGTCTTATCTGCATCTTCGTCGATAATATTGTCAACAAGCGACAGGTATTTGTTTGTTGAATTCAGATATGCCGAGAAGTCGCCCATTGCGCTGGATACTTCTGCAAGGTTTCTCCACGTTGCGAATGCTTCTTTCTTTTTGAGTGCATATTCTGAAATCTCTGCCTTTATACGTGATGCCGAATTTGCCTTAGCGAGAGCTTTTTCCAGTATAGTTTCTGCTATTTCTTTGAGTTCTTCTTTTTCAATTACTTCAAGCAGATTCTGTCTGAACAAGCCGTAGTATTTGATATTTATAACTCTGTCGTTGAGTATATTTATTAAATTGAAGCTCTCAAGCAGTTTTAAGTTTTTAATAAGATTTTTGTATTCGAACTGCTGTAACAATGTGGCAGGGATATTTTCGCCCAAAAGAATCGATGTGAGATAGATATGATAGGCTTCTTTATGTGCAGCAAGGTTTTGTATACGTTTTTTGACTACTTCTGACAGGTCTTTTGAGATGACAGCCATTTTGTCTTTTTCTACGTGGTATTTTTCTTTTTTGAAGCTTAAAATTTCGCTGTTTTCCAGATAGTCCAGTGCTTGTGTCAGGTAGAAGTTTGAACCTTTTGTGTTCTCTAATATTTTCTCAAAGTAGAATGTTTTCTCTATTTCTTTAAGCATTTTGAGGTTATTGGTAATGATTGTTTTGTTTGAAGAAAGTCTTATTTCTAGCTCATGGAAGTTTTTAGAGGTCATTAGCTTGTGTATTTTTCGATGGAGCTGAAAGTTTTCATCATGAGCGAATACGAACCCTGCACTGCCAAGATTATTGTTCTCGATAAGATATTTCAGTATATCCAGCGAACTTTCATCAATATTGTGGAAGTCTTCAACAACGAAAATAGTCTTTGCAGCAATGCCTGAGAAAAACTTCATAAATGATTCAAAGAAGCCATAGTGCATATCTTCAGGGTGGATATTTGGGTTTGTTGTCAAAAGCAACAAATTTTTAAGCGATGAGTCGTTTATGATTTTGTCTGCAAGTTCGGGTTTCATCATTAAATCAAGTTCTGTGACGCCTTTGTATGCAAGAATAAGATTTTTTAAGAACCCGAAAGGCTCATATTTTGCCTGCACCGGGCAGCTGAATCTGAATATCGAGTCTGTTTGGAATTTTTGTACCATATGTTCTGTAGAAATGTTCCAAAGCCTGCCTGCTCTGTCGTTTCCTTTTACTGCAATGATAGGATTTTTTATATCCGAAGTTATTATTCTTGTCATTTCGTCAAGAACAGTATCGTATTTTACTTTTATAAATGAAGAGTGAATGCTTGAAAACTTGATTAAAACTTCATTTTCAACTTCTTCTTCCGGTTCAAAGCTTATGTTTTTCGGTAGTTCTGATGCAGTGCCGAGATCTTCTTCTTCCTGGAGTTTGATAACATTGGCGAGAAGAAGCTCAAAGAACATTACCATCTGGTTTCTGATATAAAGTGCACTTAACGACTGGAAAGGATACTTGCTTTTTGTTGTCTGGTATATATAAGAATCAACAATAACCTGAACATTATTGAACAGGTGAGATACTTTTTGTGATGAATACATCAGGCTGATATTTAGTCCTGACTGATATTCATTAGGTTTTATGTACAGGTCGCGTTTTTGGATTGCCATTTTTACTTTTACGGCAATTCCTTTTGCTTCAAAGAGTTTCTGGTTTATTTCGGTCACAGATTGCGCAACATAGATTGCGAAATCGACAGCTGAACTGCAAGATTCAAAAAAGCTGAAATCCTTGCAGAAGCGAATGATATAAGTATTGTCCAATACCTGAACACGGAGTCTTTTTTCGGCAGCGAATTTTTTAATGAGATTGTAGAAATTCTTTTTGAATTGTTTGACTAAATCAGTACTATTGAAGGCTCTTTTTAAATCAGCGAGATTTTCAAGGTCAATTGTTAAAGCTGCAAATTCATCAATAGCTGATTCTCTTAAACCTATACTGGCATTTATATTTAGTCCGCATTTTGGACATATTTCAAGTGCTGTGGAATTGAGTTTTCCGCATTTGAAACACTTGTTTATAATGACTGAGCCGCAATTATCACAGACGCTGTTTTTTGTAATATGGTCGCAAGAAGGGCACTGCAATCTGAGAACCTTTTTACATTTCGGACAAAAAAGATCCTGACTTCCGACTTTCGTATTGCACTTTGAACAATTCATTCTTTTTTCGCTATTTTGTTAATAAAAACTTAGAGAACGCACTGTCTCCTAATTCATTATAGTATCATATTTTTCAAATGTGCTCATCTTTTCGCCGTAGATTATGTTTCAAGTAATTAATTGTACAAAAGCTATAGCCGACTGTCTCATGGAGTTTGTGTGCTTTGTTCCTAGAATTATTGGATGAATAAGGAACAGGAAATAAATATAGCAATCTGTGCCCAGGCAGGTCAGGGATTGGAAAAAGCTCAAGAGCTTTTGTCTCAAATTGCGAAGAGGCATAATTACTACTGCTCATCTGTTAAAGACTATCAATCCAGAATACGAGGCGGGGTAAACTGTTCTACTGTCAGGATTTCACAGGAAGAAAGAAATGGATATAAAAAAGAGATTGATGTTTTGTTTGCGCTGACAAAGGGAGCTATAGAACATTTAAGCCTTAATGGCAGGATTACTAAAGACACTCTTGTGATTCATGACAAAAGCTCTCCTGTTGAAAATATTGAAGTTTTTTCTTCAATTGAGGTTGATTTCGATGCTCTGGCTCTTGAAGCGGGTTCAAAAATTACCGTTAACTCGGTTGCGTTGGGAATAATCTCAGGTTTAATGAATTTTGACAGGTCTATAACTGAAAACACTGTAGTTAAAGATTTTTCAAGCTCTGAAGCTGTTCAAATGAACATAAATGCTGTTCATAAAGGACACGAAAAGTGGGATGAGATTAAAAATTCACTCGAATACGGGGTCAGGATTGAAGAAAAACGAGAAGTGAGTGATAAACTTCTAATAACAGGCAACGACAGCTTGGGTTTAGGGTGTATTGCGGGCGGATGTGATTTTATTTCATACTATCCGATGACACCGGGGGCTGCATTGTATAATTTTTTATCCGGTGCGGGTCATAGTTTTGGCATTGCATTTGAACAGTGCGAGGACGAGATTTCGGTTATAAATATGGCGATAGGTGCCTGGTATTCGGGTGCCAGAGCGATGATTACCACTTCAGGCGGCGGGTTTGATTTGATGTGTGAGGCGATAAGCCTTGCAGGAATCACTGAATCTCCTATCGTCGTTCATATTGCACAGCGTCCGGGACCTGCGACAGGTCTTCCAACAAGGACTGAACAGGCGGATTTAGAGCTTGCACTTTATTCCGGACACGGAGAATTTCCGAGGATTGTATTTGTGCCGTCTACACCTCAAAGCGCTTATGAGATAGGTTCTGTTGCATTTAATCTTGCTGATAAGTTCCAGATACCTGTTTTTATCCTGAGTGACCAGTATTTCATAGATTCATATTTTACGAGTGATGCTTTTAACTCTGAAAAACCTATTGAAGATTATGTTATGGAAACACAACAGGGATATAATCGCTATCAAATAACAGATAATGGGATTTCACCAAGAGGTATACCCGGATATGGCGAAGGGTTTGTTTGCGTAGATAGTGATGAACACAACGAAAAGGGTGAAATAGAAGAAAATCCTATCAATCGTAAAAATATGGTGGATAAGCGTTTGAGGAAGCTTGAAGAAATAAAAAAAGATATTTTGGAACCGGAGTTTTTCGGAGATGCTGATTATCAAACTCTTATCATAAGCTGGGGTTCTACATACAGCACGGTAAAAGAAGCGGTGAACAGGCTAAATGGTGTTGCGATGCTTCATTTTTCTCAGCTTTATCCGTTGCATGAGTCTATAAAAAAATATGTAAATGATTCTGAAAAGAAAATTATTGTGGCGGAAAACAATGCCACCGGGCAGTTTGCAAAATTAATCAAACTCCATACCGGCGCAAAAAATATACTTCAGATTTTAAAATACGACGGTTATCCGTTCGATGTAGAGGAGCTTACACAGAGAGTTAAGGAGCTGATGAATGGCTAATTTTGATAAAATAAACAAAGATATCGCCTGGTGTCCGGGATGCGGGAATTTTTCAATACTGAAAGTTTTAAAAGAATCTATGCAGGAGTTGAATCTGGACCCCAGAAACGTTGTTCTTGTTTCAGGTATAGGTCAGGCAGCTAAAATTCCTCAATACCTAGAAACTCATTATTTTAACGGGTTACACGGACGAGCTATTCCTGCCGCTACGGGGATAAAGCTTGCTAATAGCGGTTTAAAAGTCATAGTAGTAAGTGGTGACGGTGATATATACGGTGAAGGCGGAAATCATTTTATTCACGCAATCCGCAGAAATCCTGATATAACAGTAATCGTTTCAAATAATATGGTCTACGGGCTCACAAAAGGGCAGGTTTCACCTACGTCAGACTATGGTTTTGTTTCGAAATCCCGTTCAAAACAGTATCAAGGGGAATTCAATCCGATAAGCACAGCAATATCTCTGGATGCTTCGTTTGTAAGCAGAGGGTTTGTCCTAAACCAGATACATTTGAAGGCTGTGATGAAAGAAGCCATAAGCCACAAAGGTTTTTCTTTGCTTGATGTCTATTCGCCCTGTGTGACTTTTGATACAAAACACACATACGACTGGTTTAAAGAGAATACATACGAGCTTGACTCATCATACAATGCTATTGATAAAGTGAGGGCGTTTGAAAAATCTCTAGAGAAAGAAAAATTGCCGATAGGTGTTTTTTACAAAAACGACAGAGCTATATTTGAAGAGAGCGAAGTCAATATGGAAAAGACTCAGCAGGCGTTCTATATGCATAATCAAGACCGAAGAGAAGTGCTAGGTAATTTGATAGAAAGTTTTAAATAATCTATTCACCCATATCTGCAGCTGCAAAGCGGATAATAAGGTTTAAAAAGTCAGACTTAGATCTTTTGATTTCATACGTTGAATTATGAGGGTTTATTAGTGTTACCTCATCGCCGTTCACTGATTTTAGGGTGTAGTCATGTCCGGGAATCAATTTTTCGGGGCTGTCCGTGTAGTCGTTGTAGAAAGAACAGCATACAGCATATCTTTGTGAATCTTCTTTGATTTTTTCCAAATAATCTTCCACATCGGATTTTGTTAAACGTTTATTGATTACATCATCAGGATAGTCTACATATTGAGTATTGTAACTGTGATATACATCAGATTTTTTGCCGGTCATAATGTATATCGCAACTTCACCTAATCCGCCATCCAACGGTTCTGTCATGTCCCCTTTATAGTCTCCAGTATAAGTGAGCGCGGACTTGTGACGATTTGGATTATTAAGATTGGCAGAAAGAACATCTTCTCTGTGTAATTCAAGCGCACGCTCAAGTGCCTGAACTGTATAAGATCCTTTAGAGAGATCCCTTCTCCATTTAAAAGTATTTGATGAAAAAATAATAGGTTCTTTTACCTTATCAAATTTTACAATTATATTTCCTTTATCATCACCTGAGAACATATTTTCTTCGATATATTTGCTTCCGTTTCTCGTGTTTTCAGTAGAGTTACCAGCAGTTAGTCCCCAACAGTCACCTTGGCGGCCTTGAAAAGAAGGACCTATTTTTTTATTCATAAACACTTTTTGGGAATAAAGTTCTGAAAATTTTTCAACGAACATATATAAAGCTGTCATATTGAGACCGGGATTTTCTTTATCTAATTTTTTTAATGTCTGCAGCTCATTTTTTGCACCGTATATTATCGGAGCTAACTCGTCTAAAACTAAACCGATTTCGTCTGTATCCAAAACATCATCTCTTTTGCCGTTTATTTCTGTTGTATTGTACTTTTCAAAAATGCTGTTAAGTGCCTCATTATCTCCGACAAGTTCTGCCCTTGTCATTGTATTTTTGAAAGGGTTGGATGTTTTATTATTTGAGGTTTCAGGAGTTTTTTCTACTGGCATTTTGCAGGCTCCTGTTCTTCTTTTTCTTTTTGCGTTGGTTTTTCAATTGGTGCGCCCATATCTGTCAATGAGAAATCAACTAGAGCTTTTAGGAAATTTTCTCTTGTTTCTTCAATTTCTTTGCCTGAATCATAAGGGTTAACCAGTATAACTTTGTCTCCCCTCACAGCTTTTACTGTGTAGCAGTGTCCTTTATAGTAACTTTTAGTATTAAGGGCACAGTTTACAGCATATCTGTCAGAATTGTTTTCCATTTCGTCTAAATATTCTTTTACATTGTCTTTTGTTAGAGCTCTTTCTATGGCTTCAGGTATTGCATAAGAACCCGGTTTATTTGTGTAGACTTGACTTCTTTTTCCTGTTAAGACAAAAATAGCATCTTCCGGATAACCTGCGTTTAACCAGTCATTCTTCTTGGCAGAGCCTGTATAATAATCTTTATCAGGATCCTTTTTATTTTCTTCTACGAGATCTTTTCTATATTCTTCAAATGCCATCTCTAAAACAGCCATATCATGGTCACCGTCAACGAAGTCATCTCGTTTTAATACGTCTTCGGAACTAAATGTGTAACTGCGGCCTACTCCTTTAAGTTCAACAGTTATATTTCCCTTGTCATCTGCTTTAATGGAATCTTTTATTATCTGTCTGCCGTTTGCTGTATAGGAAAGTGAATTAATTCCTGCTAACAACCAGCAGTCCCCATGTTTGGGGCTTTGTGCCGATGCTGACACACTGCCGTTCAAAAAAACTTTTTTTGAAATTAGATCAGAAAAATTTTGAACAAAGTCTTTTACAGACTTAGGGTCAGCCAGTTCTTCAAGTTTTGCTTTTGTTTCGGCTTTTCTTGGCGAGGAAAAAAAGAAAATACCCGAAAGTTCCTGCGTTGCTAAATCAATTTCATCACCACTTAAAACACCATCTCGGACTCCGTTTTCATTAGGCAAATCATATCTGTCGAAAATACTATTGAGTTTCTCATCGTTTCCGGTGAGTTCTTCCCTCTTTATAGTGTGAGTTAACGGATTTTTAGACACAACAGGTGTGTTTTCCGAATTGTTAATAGCTTCCATTTGTATACAAATATCCCTTGAAATTCCTCGATACTTATATAAAAACAATTTCTCTCTGAAAATTGCTTTATTGCAAAGAGTCACTATTTACTAACTAAAAAATAATTCAAAGATTAAAGTGATTCCGTGACGCCATTTATCAGGCATCGCCATAGCTCTGCCGATAAAGAAGGCAAATTGCTTATCAAAAAAATTCTCGTCACCCTGGTATGACAGCCTGTAGTGTAATATATCAATAAAACTTTTTAAACGTTTCTTTTTGAGGCAGATATTTTTTCAAAAAACTGGTGTTATAAAAACCGGCGCCTTTAAAATTGTTGTTTGTGGTTTTTTGTACTTGCATACAAGTAGTGAATGTATCTCTCTGTGTTTGTAGTTATAAGTCTGCCCAATCGATATTTTTAGAATCTGAGTCAGAATCATTTTCCGGCGGCTTTGATGATTTTTGTGTTTTATTGAAAGTATCTTTTTTAGGTGATGACGGGAAAATTTCGTTGTGGTGAAGATCCACATAATCACCATTTAAATCTTCGCCGTATCTTTCGATGTATAGACGGCGGTAATAATCGTCACCACTTTTAAAATTTATAGGAGATATGCGCATGCTGTGTTTCCTTTTTTATTTGCTATAAAACATGTGAAGAAAAAAATTTGCTAGTTGTAGTTAAAAATTTCAAAAGTAGGTCGGGTTTGAACCCGACAACAAGGTCTGTGCGATTCCTGCCGGAGTTTATCCTGAACTGCGGCGCCGACCCGGTCGTGATTTAGGGCAGGAATGACATAATATTTATTACTAGCAAAAAAATTTTATCACGGTTGTTAGTACAGTCATGAAAATTAGAGAGGAAAAAAATCTGTCCTTTAAGTCAGCTGGACTGTATAATTTAACTGCCAAAGTTCAGGAAAACACGCTCTTAAATCGTGGGCTTCTTGATATTGGCGGTGTTGCGATACCTCAGGCTGCGATGTCGAATAATAAGGATGAGGCAATTGAACGCGGCAGTATGTCTGCTATATACTTTTTTCTTTCGTTTTTGACCCCGTTTTTTATGCTCCCGTTTTTTAACAAACAGTTTTTGAGAAAAAACGGCATTGTTAAAGAATTAAAAAATAACGAAAAGAGAATAATAGAAGTATCAAAAGAGTTCTTGACCAAAGATGCCGACCATATGGTTATGGGAATCAGAGAAAAAGCAAAATCTCTTAAGAACGAGGAGGGGGAGCTTTTAACAAAAGCCAAGGGAAAGAAAAAGGAAAAGCTAGAGAATTTAAGAAACAACATAGTTACTGATTTTGAGAATGTTTTAAACAGGCATAAGGACAAAGAAGAGCTTCGCCAAAAACTTTTAAAAGCACATAAGCAGGTATTCTTCGCTGATTTTCTTACGACATCTTTGATGTGGTGTGCTACTCCGTGGGTTGCTACCGGTATCACCGAAAAACGTACAAAACGCAAGACTTTCTCTGCTACATATAATATGAAAGAAGAGACGGAAGCTGATATTGCAAAGGTTAAAAAAGATAAGAAGAAAAAATTGATAGCGTCTGCTTTGATTGCGACAGTTCCTGCTTTGATAGTTCCAAAGCTGGCAATCAAGGGTATCGGAAAAGACTTAAAGCCGTTATTGGAATCAAAGAATATTGCTAAAAAAGGATATGGCGAATTCTTGAATCTTTTCAAAAAATTTCCGAAAAACTTTAACTATACGCAAGGGATGTTTATGTCCAAGACGATTTTTGCTCTGATGTGGCTATTGTGTGACTATCCGTCCGCGCTTGTTTCATCAAGAGACAAGTACGAAAGACGAGACAGGGCAATAAGATATGGAGGGATGCTCGTTACGTTCTTTGGAGGTGATTATATTTTGAATAATACCTTGGGTCGGCTTTCAGATGAATTTAACGGAACAAATATAATGGGCAAAAAGAGCAAAAGCTTCTGGAAAAACTTTAAGTTATCCCCTCGAAACTTCAAAGAAATCCCTAAAACAAAAGAAATGATGAAAACAAGAAACGTTGGTGCGGCGATGTATTGGGCAACATTGGTTGCGAATATGGGACTGATTGGTTTTGCTACTCCGGCATTGTTGAACTGGATGTTAAAAAATTCAATTCAGAAGGAAAAGGAATCTGCCAAGGTTCAAAATACAGACAATAAAAAACTTTTGATGGCACTTAATTTGATAATGCCTAAGCCACCAGCATTTGAACAGTTTAAAATATAGTGTCATAATTCTTTTTATGGTGATACCTCGCCCCTTGGGGAGAGGGTAGTTTTTCGACTTGAGTAATTACGAAAGTGAGAAAAACGGGTGAGGGGTGCATAAAGAAAAGAATTATAAACCCCTCACACATTTTTCTAATACTCAGCAGTGCTTCGTATTGAAAAATTTCTCTCTCCCCAAGGGGCGAGAGACTGCTAATTAACAAGTTTTAAAATTGTTAACTCTAGGTTATAATTTAGCTATAGCATAAATTCACTGTACAGGAGCAGCTTATGTCACATATCCATTGGTATCCCGGGCACATTGCCAAAGCTGAAAAACAGCTCAAAGAACTTATCAACCTTGTTGATGTGATTATTGAGGTGCTTGATGCGAGGATACCGGACAGTTCTTCTTACCCTGATATTGAAAAACTTATAGGACAAAAGCCAAGACTCATCGTCTTAAACAAGTCCGACCTCGCTGATGAAAAC
>JAVBRY010000128.1:0-5101 GCA_031547505.1 Candidatus Gastranaerophilaceae bacterium
TAATTCTTCTTTGTTCATAAGAACCTCCTTTTTATTACATGACCTATTATATATATTTTTCGCATTTTGACAAGTATTTTTATCATGATTTTAAAAATAAAATTCCCATGAATATTGGCTTTGAAATACATAAAACAAAAAAACCAATAAAATCAATAGTTTTCAGGCGAAAAAACTACAGAGCCCATGACGGGTCTAGCCTGCCAAACTTTACATTATTGTAATAATACGTAAGTATTTGATATGCATTATATCCTTTTGAAGCGAGATTATTTGCACCATGCTGACTCATACCGATACCATGCCCGTTTTTTGAAACCCCGTCATCGAAGGACGGCACCGAACGTAAAAACGGCAAATCCTGATTCCAAACGGCGCCTGAGTTGGTTGTTTGTCCTCCGGCTGAGGCTGAATAGTATGCGGGGATAATTTTTTGATTGTATGTTACAACTACTCCTTTAGTTGAAGCCACTGCTCTGTTTGTTTCGGCAGTTTCTGAGGATGCCCCGCCGTATGCCTGGTCTTCAGGTGTATCTTTCAGGTCATAGCCCTTTGAAGCTCTTTTACCCCTGTTTGCTATTGCATAACTTCTGGCGGCGATTGCCTGCGCTTTTAAGGCCTCCTGATTCCATTTTGAGGGCATTTCTGAAGGCACGACACCCAAGATGTATTCTTCTATCGGAAGCTCGTTCACGACAACAAGACGCCCGTCTCTGTTCATGATAATGAACTCACCTCTGTACCAGCGTTTTTTAACTGAAACAAACCCTTTATTTTGGGGGACGATTACAAGTCTGGACAATGACAAATCATAATACTTTCCGTCAATTTGAACAGCAATTGAGCTGCCTTTAGCCTTGAACCTGTATGGTTTCATCGCATCAAGCTGGCAAACAGGCTTGTCTCTATTTGTTTTGTACATATAGGAGGATTTGCTGACACCAATAACAACCTGCTCCGCACCATCAACAAGCCCTATCTTAATAGCCTGGACCGGAAGACAAAAGCAGTTCTGTACAAAGAACAGCAGTATTAAAATTTTAAAGAACTTTAAATACTTCATGTTTACGGGTTAATTCTTAAATTGCTCAATCCTTTGTAAATACTCGATGACATCAATGGCAACTTCTTTTCTCACACTGTCGTCAGCAGCTTTTAAATATTCCATGGCTTCAGCGATTCTCTCATCTTCATCGTACCATCGCATAAGAACGTAGTTAAATGCGTCCAAAAGGTTGTTTTCCCTTTTAACGCCAAGATCAATAGCTTTTTCAGTAATAATCTGTGCACATGCCACTTGAATATTAATGGACTCATTGTGCATAAGGCTTATTGCTAAACTTAATGTAGGATCGTTATCATACCAACGTTTATTCATTATTAGTCTCCCCTAATAAAATTATATCACAAGTTCATGTACTTAGCTTTTCAATCTTCTCATCAAGAGAAGTCTTCTTGTAATTTATTTTCGAAGAAATTATCGGCTGACTGTATTCAGCCTTGTTGATAGAACGTGCATCAATAATCGGTGACGGAGGCATTATAGACCATTTGTAGAACGCACCTGACATGCGTTTGAAAAATTTCTCAAGCCACTGTGATTTTTGTTCAGGGCTGATGTTTTCTTTCATTTCGTATAAAAACTTTTCTTCAATCATATCTGAAAGAGACTGTTGAAGGTTTTCGACCCTCCAAATCACCTCATCCAAAAATTCATAAGGCATAAGCGCTTCTTCTGCAAGAAGAGGCTTGTTTGTTTCGGGATTTATCGCAAGCTCTGCGCCCGGTCTTTTAGCTATTATTGAATCGGGTATCGCATTTTTTATTTCTCTGTTTTCGTTTAGCCATCTGGCCAGAGCGAAGAGTTTTGTCTTGCAAACATCAGCTATAGGCGCAAACCCGCCTGACATATCTCCGTTTATTGTTGCATAACCCATATACAGCTCTGATTTATCCGAGGTTGCAATGGGTAGACAGGCTTCAAATTTGTTAGCTACACCCCAGAGAATCATTGCACGAGAGCGTGCCTGAATATTGTCATAGGTGAAACATTTTTCGTATCTGCAATCCCAGCCCTTCCCTTTCTCTATCTCTGAGAAAACATTGTCGAACTTGTCACTTGTGGAATCTACCATATCTTCAATTGAAATTTCGGTGAAGTTTATACCGAGGTTCTCGGCAAGCCTTATTGCATCATTTTTACTCTCCTCGCAGGTAATGACAGAAGGCATGCTTATTCCGCAAACATTTTCTTTCTCTATCGCATCGACAAGCAAAGCGGCACAAACCGTAGAATCCAGTCCACCCGAAAGCCCGAGCACTGCCCTTTTGAACCCTGTTTTTTTGAAATATTCCCGTATGGATTGAACAATAGTTAAATAAGTCCGCTCTAAATCCGGCTCATAGTCCAACGTGAAAGCTTTTTGCGAGTTTAATGTCTTCTCTAAACCCTTTGGAAGCGGACAAATTTCTCCTTTGCCAATTGGATTAACAATAAAAAATTGCTCTTTGTATGATTCGGCACGTGCCGTCAATTCACCGTTTCTGTCATAAACTCTGCTCGCTCCGTCAAAGGATATGCTTTCGTTGGAGCCTACCTGATTTATGTAAACTATAGGTGTGTCGTGCTTTTTTGCCGAAAAACTGAGCATGTTGTGCTTCAACTGTTCCTTTTTCGCTCTGGTTATAGAGGCTGAAACGTTGATAATATAATCAGGATGCTGTTCTTCAACAACTTTTTGTACAGGGTCAATTTCATAAAGATTTTTGTCAAAAAAGTCAAAATCGTTCCATCCGTCTTCACAGATGATTATGCCTGCTTTTTTGCCATTGATTTCAATGACTCTGTTTGCACTGTCAACAGGTGCAGATTCAAAATGCCTGCAGTCGTTGAATTCACCGTAATTAGGCAAAAGGTATTTTCGTATTACCTTTTCGATTTTTCCTTCTGATAGGACAGCTACTGAGTTGTAGTATTTTTTTCCGACTTTGTTGGTGTTTTTTTCTACAAAACCGATGATTACTTTGGTCCTTGTGTTCAATAAGGTCAAGGACGCCAATGCCTTGAGCCATTCAATGTTTTCCTCAACAATAACAGGAAATCTGTCCAAAAAATCTCCGATAGGATACGAGATAAGAAACAGCTCAGGGAAAACTATCGCCCCGACATTCAGCCTGTTCGCCCATTTTATCCACCCGGCGGCTTTTTTTGCATTGCCTTCAATGTCGCCTGAAACAGGGTTTGTTTGCGCCAACACAATCGCCTCAGGACTCAAAAAACCTTTAAGCTCTTGAGCAATTTTCTCCTTTTCAGACTCTGAAAGGTTATTATCCTCAAGGTCTTTAGTTATTAAATCTGCAAGCTCAAATACTTTGTTCATAAGTATCATTTTACAGCAAAAATTGTGATACTTCATTCTCCATTTCGCTGCAGGGAAGCAAGTAGATTGGGCGCAATCGGGTTAGCACCGCAAATCCAACAAGAAAATTTCAGTGCGTGTTACAAACCCCACTTTACGTCATCCTGAGGGAACGTAGTGACCGAAGGATCTCCGGATGTAATATTAAATCTTTGCATACTCCGGAGATTCTTCGCTTTGCTCAGAATGACGCAAAACTGGAATGTAATCACGCAGAGTCAAACCAATCTGTCATCCTGAAGCATCAAGCTAGTTATCTTAACTAATCTTGAAATATTCAGGATCTATCCCACTGTAATTGCGGGCTTGAAGCTTACAAACCTAATTGGCAAGATGCTGAACATACCAGACTAAAGTGAATCCAATAATTTGACGCTTCAGCATGACGATATATTTTATAAATTATTAACAATTGTAAACACGAATTTCAAATCGCCGTAACCCTTTTATACTAAGCCATTGGATTGGATTGGATTGGATTGGATTGGATTGGATTGGATTGAGTTGAAGCTAGCAAATATTTTTCTTCACCGAGTTATAGCAAATATAAAAAGAGAGAAAGGATGAGAAGAATGAATTCAGTAAGTTTTAAAGGTACAGTTGCTGGAAGACCTATTGCAATAGCGGAGATATTCACACCAGATTCCAATAAGGACTTTTCTTTTCAAGAAGTTCTCAAAAGGACACAACCCGGAGACTTTTTTTCAATAAAAGAAATTGATTACAGTGTTACAAATCCTCTTTCTACAGGTTTATATATGAAAAAGTCAGGAAATGACCCGACAGTACAGCTTGCAAAGTTTGATCCCCGTCATGGTGTTATGGACTACGATGATGTGTTGGTTAAAAATATACCTTCTGCAAAATGTAAGATAGAGGGTTCTCTTTATATAACCGTATAAATACTTACTTACACTTCAAAAAGTAAAGTAGGTTGGGTTTTAACCCAACAGCATGATCTTGTCGGGTCAAGACCCGACCTACAAGTAATAACGGTTTCTACTATACTTCAAAAAGTTCAAACAAACGATCTTGGATATCATCTTCTTCAAGCTCATTTGTTAATTTATTCAAATTAAGTGATATTTGATAGAACTTCGCTGCAAGCATAGGCTCACTCGCCGCTTGATATGCTCTTGCAAGGTTAAAGTTCGCTAATGTGTAGTCAGCATTCACCTTTATTGCTTGTTTGAAAAGGTCTGTGGCTTCGCGTACGTTGCCGATTCCGTCAAGATAAATTACACCCAGATTGTTCAGCGCAACCGCATATTCAGGGTCTATCTCAATAGCTTTGTGATAAGCAACGAGTGCTTCTTCCATATAATCTTTTTCCCACAGCGCCATACCGCACTTGCTGTATGATTTTGCGTTTTCAGGATTGAGTTTTATCGCGTCACAGTATGCTTTTATCGCACTGTCATAGTCATCTTGAGAGAAATATAAATCACCGAGCGCTACATGACAGTCGTCAGAATCAGGGTTCAAAACGATTGCCGTTTGATAAAGCACTGTAGCAGCTTCGGGGTTGTCTTTGATTTCTAAATAAACAGAACCGAGCGCCTGACATACTATTGAAGTCCATATTGGATCAGGGTTTGCGTTGATTGCTGTTTGATAGTGCTCGATTGCTTCGTCATGCTGTCCGAGCTGCACAAGCGCAAAACCCAGACTGTTATGATAGA
>JAVBRY010000074.1:0-3190 GCA_031547505.1 Candidatus Gastranaerophilaceae bacterium
TATTAGATTTTGATTTTATCGAAAAAGGTGCGGCGAATCTCTTCCCTAAGCACTATGAGTGGTATGGTGCATTCGGACTTATGGTTACGCTTGTATGGCTGTATATCGAGGTGTTGAGATTGTTGTCAAAATTGAGAGACAGATAAATTCGTTATGCTGGAAAGAAAGAAAGCTAATATCTTAGGGTGTGGAGTTGATTTGTTCAGCTTTGATGAGGCTTTGCAGTATGTGTTGGATTTTTTGTATAACAACAAAAGTATGCAAATAGTCACGATAAACCCAGAGATGATTGAGATAGCAAAGAAAAACCAAGATTTTGCTCAGGTTTTAAGCAGTGCTGATCTTGTAATTCCTGACGGGGTAGGGATTAAGCTTGCCTTAAAAATCAAAGGAATCAATCAGCAGAATATCCCCGGGATAGAGTTTTCAAAAAAACTTATCGAACTTTGTGAGAAGAATAATTTTGCGATTGCACTTTTAGGCGCGAAAGAGGAGATCGTTCAAAAGGCTAAAAATAATCTCTGAAGTGAATTTCCGCAGTTAAGTATTTCTTATGTCAGAAATGGATATTTTTCTTCGGATGATGAAGAAGGTATAAAAAATGAGATGAAGGCTGCTTCGCCAAGAGTTGCATTTATTGCACTCGGGGCGCCAAAGCAGGAAATGTTAATCCAAAAATTCAAACAAGAAATGCCTGAAACGGTGTTTATAGGCGTTGGAGGGAGTTTTGATGTGTGGTCGGGTGTTACAAAACGGGCACCTGAAATTTATCAAAAAATGGGGCTTGAGTGGCTTTATCGCACTGTCAAAGAGCCTTCGAGGTTTAAGCGAATCTTTCCGGCTTTGCCAATGTTTCTTATTAGAGTTATAATAGAGTCAGTATTTAAAAAAGAGCAGAGTATATAGAGGAATATAATGTCTAATCAGGCTCCACAACTTTCGGTCTTACAAATAGAAGAACTTAAAAAACTTTGCACTGCAATGAGAAAAGATATCGTTTCAATGATTCATGCAGCTAAATCAGGTCATCCCGGCGGAAATTTAAGCGCGGTAGAAATCATGGCAGTTTTATATAAAACCTGTATGAAACACAGTCCGCTTTGGGATAAAGCACCTGACTTTGAAAAAAGAGACAGATTCGTGCTCTCAAAAGGGCATGCCTCTGCGGCTTTGTATTCAATCCTTGCAGAGTGTGGATATTTCCCGAAGGAAGAATTGCTCAGTTTCAGAAAACTCGGTTCAAAACTTCAAGGACATCCTTCCTGCAAGCATCTTAAAGGGGTAGAAGTTTCTACAGGTTCTTTGGGACAAGGTATTTCAATGGCTTGCGGTATCGCTCTCGGCTTGAAACTGGATAAAAACCCTGCAAATGTTTATGTTTATATGGGTGACGGCGAGCTTCAAGAAGGCAGTGTGTGGGAAGCGTTTATGAATGCTGCTCACAACAAATTAAATAATATGATTATTTTCATAGACAAAAACAATCTTCAAATCGACGGTTGCACGGGCGACATAAAATCAATCGAGCCGCTTGATGAAAAGCTCGAGGCGTTTGGGTTGAACGTGATAGAAATCGACGGCCACGATGTTGAAGAGATTTATGAAGCTGTTCAAAGTGCAAAAACTATGGACACACCGACAGCTGTAATTGCGAACACTGTAAAAGGCAAAGGCATTTCGTTTATGGAAAATGTCTGTGGATGGCACGGTAAAGCACCAAGTGATGAAGAGCTTGCAAAGGCAATGGCTGAGTTGAAGTAGCAAAGTAGGTGGGCATTACCATGCCGACAGCAATAAAGATGTATGAGATCCCGTAAAAAACGCTTGTAATGTTATCTAACACATCAAGCCCGGGACGGCAAAACTAAAATAACAGGAAAAACTATGTTAAATACAAATCCAAATAAAGAAAAAAAATCTATACGTTCCGAATACGGAAAAACGCTTGTTGAATTGGGAAAACAGAATGCGAACATAGTTGTTCTGGATGCTGATTTGGCCTGTTCGACACAAACAGCAATGTTTGGAAAAGAGTTCCCTGAAAGATTCTTCAATATGGGTATTGCGGAACAAGACGCTATGACCACAGCGGCAGGTCTTTCAACGGTTAATAAAATTCCTTTCGTTTCAACTTTTGCAATGTTTGCAACGGGAAGAGCGTGGGAACAGATTAGAAATGCAATCTGCTACCCGAATTTTAACGTAAAAATCGTCGCAACTCACGGCGGAATCACGGTTGGAGAAGACGGTGCAAGCCATCAGGCTCTGGAAGATATTGCTCTTATGCGCAACATTCCGAATATGACGGTTATTGTGCCTGCAGATTGTGCAGAGACAAAAGAAGTTATTAAGTTCGCCGCAAACCACAAAGGACCTGTTTATATCAGGCTGGCAAGAACTAATGTTGTCGATATTTTCGACTCTGAAAAATATAAATTTAACCTTTCAAAAGCGGTTGTTGTCAGGGAAGGAAAAGACGTTACTCTTGTAACAAACGGTGAAACACTGTGCGAAACACTTGATTGTGCAGACATTTTGTCCGAAAATGGAATAAGCGTAGAAGTTATACACGTACCTGTCGTGAAACCGATTGATTCTAAAACAATAATCGAATCGGCAAAAAAGACAAATAACGTTATAACAATTGAAAACCATTCAATAATCGGTGCTCTGGGTTCGGCAGTCTGTGAAGTTTTATGCGAAAACTATCCGACCAAGGTTCTTCGAATCGGTACAAATGACGAATTCGGACAAAGCGGTGAACAGAGAGAATTGATGAAATACTATGGCTTAACATCTGACAAACTTGCCGAAAGAATTTCAAAGTATCTGTCAAAATAAGGAACATTAAAACATATGATACAGCTTCGAGGCGTAACCAAAAGATACAAAAATAATTACGCACTAAAGAATATCAATCTCGATATCCTGTCAGGAGAGTTTGTTTTTATAACAGGTGCTTCGGGTGCAGGCAAATCAACTTTAATGAAAATGCTCTATAAAGAAGAAACACCAACCTCCGGAAGTGTTATGATAGGCGGAATAAATATCGCCAATCTTCCTTCGGAGAAAGTCCCTAACCTCAGAAGATGTATGGGAATTGTGTTTCAGGACTATAAACTGCTTCAAAACCAGAGCGTATATGACAACTGTGCTTATGTAATCCGCACACTCGGTATGAGCACACAAG
>JAVBRY010000073.1:0-6427 GCA_031547505.1 Candidatus Gastranaerophilaceae bacterium
CAAGACAGGTATTGAAGTTGCATCAGGTGCAGTGGGCTGGACAGCCGGTCAATTGACAGGTGGTGCAATCGGTACAGCACTGGGTGCAGTAATAGGTACTGCAGTTCCCGGTATAGGCAACCTTGCAGGTGCAGCAGTCGGCAAATTCGTAGGTGAATTTATCGGTGGTATGGCCGGTATGTTCGTTGCTCATAAAGCTGCAAAAGCTGTTACAGGCAAAACAGAACTCGAAAAACATAGAGAAAAACAACATGCACAAAACGTTATAGAAGCACAAAACAACCCCGAAGCCAGAGCTCAGTTAGCAGCAGCGGCTTTAGAACAAGCAAATGCAGTCCTTGCTCAGGATGAAAGTAACGAAGAAGCATTAAAAATAAAAGAAGAAGCAGAAAAAATGGCGGCACCTGCTTCACAGCCGACACAAGAAAATAGTGTAGATTATCAACAAAACCTGGTGGCGATGAACAATTCTGTCAACGGACAAACTCAACAAGTGAATCCTTCATTTGGTTCCTTGACGGGTATGAATATTCCGCCTGTCCCCGGGTTCAACGGTGTAAGCTTTGATATGGATCTTTACAACCAATTTCTCAGCAGCCGTCAAGGGCAAAGTATAACAGCATAATTACAAAAAATTACATATTAGAATTTTAGCTCACATAAAAAACGGCCTATAAAAAGCCGTTTTCTTTTTTTTAAAATTCCCCAATATCTTTTAAAATTAAGATATTTCCTAGTCTAGTAATGCCTCGAAGATTGTTGCATTTTTTACTGCTATAGTGTTTTCGCGAACCTGGTTTCTGTGGATATAGGTTCTAAGAGCTTCTCTAATAAGCTCACTTCTAGAACGATTCTCAGTATCTGCTACTTTGTCGATCTCGTCTAAAAATTTCTCCGGCATGGAAATAAGTACTCTTGACATGAAGTCCTCCTGTTGTGGGTTAAGTTTGTCTCTCTCTTGGTATTCTCTCGTACTTATATAAACAACTTTCGTATTGAAAAATTGCCTAAATGATATATAAAAAGTATATATTATGTTACATAACTTAATAATTAAAATTTTTATGCCCGATACCATTGAATATCAGACTATTTTGTTAGATGATGCACTTATTGTCTTAAATTAAATAAAAGGAGAATAAAATGATAAACAGAGTCAGTCCAAATTTTGGCTCAACGAGAATATCTGATAATTATTGCAATAAAAATAAATACGTCAAAGATTTCGTTGACGGCTTGGGCTTGAACCAATACTTTAAAATAACAACGGTCAATTCCAGATATCTTGAAGATGTGCTAGCAGGAAAATTAAAACATGCACCCGACGAAGCTTTGATAGTAAATTTCAAAACAAAAGATAATGAATACTATAGAGTGTATGGTGCAGACCTTGAAGCTGATGAATTTATTTATCGAAAAATAAAACAGGCTGACCCTGATGCTAAATACACACCGGATGCCCCTAAAACAGATTTTGGCAATCAGTCTGTGATTGATTTAGACTAATTTTTCAATAAAAAACCGCCCCGATGATTTCATGAAGGGCGGTTTTTTATTACTGTTTTTTTAGATTACAATCTTGCTTCAACAGGAACAACAGCATTTCTTCTAGCAGATTCAACAATTGCTGTAGCTGTAGCCACCATCTCGATTTGAGAGTTCAATTTGTTGATGCAAGAACCTACGCCCACTGCTGACGCACCTGCTGCGAATGCAAGTGAAATTGTTGTAGGAGTTAAACCTGATGCTGTCATCACAGGAATATCAACATTTCTAACAAGCTCTATAGTATTAGCAATAGAAACCTGTGCAGTCTCTAACAAACCTCTTGCGCCGTTGCTTTGTGATTCAACAGTAGCTGCGCCTTCAGTTTGAATAAGGTTAACGCCCATTTCTTCTAACGCTTTTGCCAAAGCGATCTGGTCGCCGATTTCAATGTGACCCGGGACCGTTACAGAGATAAATAATTTAGTGTCATCAATTAATCTTAATGTTTCGTTCACGATATCGAGAATCTCGATAGCAGACATTCTCATGCCTTTTTTGTATAAAGCGTCAAAGTTTCCGATTTCGATAGCATCAGCACCGGCATGTACAGCCATATCCAACTCTTCAGGTACAATTGAGGAAACAAACACAGGTAGTGTTGAATTTTCTTTCGCGATTTTGATAATCTCTTCTTTTGCTGAAACATCGATTGCGCTTGCACCTGCTTTTTCAGCTGCAATAACAACATTTTTTACGTTTTCTGCATCAAAATTATCAATACCTGCGATAACTTTTACCGCTCTTTTTTCTGCTAAATGTCTTTTGAATAAATCAATTCTTCTCATAAAATGCCTTCCTTATTATTAAATTTCGTCTTCTTCCGTAGTTTCTATTTCAATTTCTATTTCTTCATCTTCAATTTCGTCCGCCTCAACAAGTTCATCAACATCACTTAATGCAGGGTTCAATGAATCCAAAATGTTCTTCTGTATTACACCCGTGTCCGCATCTGAGGTGCCTGATGTAGTTGCAGCAGTGCTTATATTTGAAAGGACATCCTCATCTACATCTGGATCAACAATCTTGTTTACTGTACAAACCATATCAGTGTCACCAAGGTTTTGGATTCTGACACCAGTGGCTGGTCTGCCCTGACGGGAGATATCGCCTGCTTTGATTCTTGTTACAACACCGTTTGCAGTTACAACCATAATCTCATCGCTCTCTTCAACGATAGTCAAAGCAACAAGTCTGGATTGTGACGACTTGAATTTAGTTGCAATCAAACCGATACCGCCTCTGTTTTGAGGTCTGAATTCAGATAACTTAGAACGTTTTCCGAATCCGTCAGATGTTACAACTAACAAGTCTGCATCGTAGTTTCTTGGAACAATGTCACATCCGATAATCTTGTCAGATGAGCGGAGCTTCATTGAGTTCACGCCTCTTGCACTTCTGCCCAAAGGCCTCAAGTCACTTACTGCAAATCTTATAGCCATACCACAGCTTGTACCGATGAGTACCTCATCATTGTCCGCTGCTTGTTTTACCCAGCATAGTGTGTCGCCGTCTTCCAACCCGATAGCAATGATACCGCTTTTTCTGATGCTTTCGAAGTTATCCAACGGAATACGTTTGATATAACCTTTCTGTGTAAGCATTATTAGGTTAGCGTTAGTCTTAAAGTCACTTACAGGGACAACCGCAGTGATTTGTTCATCCTGCTCAAGCGGTAATACGTTGATAATCGGCAAACCTTTCGCCTGTCTTCCACCTTCAGGGAAGTCGTAGACATTCAAGCTGTATACAGTACCTTTTGAACTAAAGAACAGAACTTTATCGTGCATCATAGCAGTGAAGAACTGGTCGACATCATCATCATCCTTGGTTTTTATGCCGCCTTTGCCGCGTGTCGCTCTGTTTTGCCTTTCAAACGTATCAAGAGAAATTCTTTTCAGATATCCCTGACGGGTAATAAATACAGCCATAGCAAGGTTTGGAGTCAAATCCTCAATAGTCATTTCATCTGCTTCAGGCAAAATTTGTGTTCTTCTGTCGTCGCCGTATTTTTCTTTATCTTCAAGAAGTTCTGTTTTGATTATATTAAGAACTTTTTGTCTGTCAGCAAGAATAGCCTCGTATTCAGCGATTTTCTTTTTCAATTCATCGTACTCAGCCTTGATTTTGTCCTGTTCCAAGCCTGTTAAACGTCTCAATTGCATTTCAAGGATTGCATTTGCCTGGTCTGTATCAAGACCAAACTTAGCCATCAAGCCGGTTCTTGCTTCATCTGTAGTCTTAGACTTTTTAATAAGCTCAATTACTTCATCAAGGTTGTTCAATGCAATCATCAAGCCGGCTAAAATATGAGCACGCATTTTCGCTTTTTTAAGCAGGAAGAGCGTTCTTCTTGTAACAATCTCAACCCTGTGCTCAACAAACTCGTTCAACACCTCATAAAGGTTCATCAAGCGAGGTTGTTTCCCTACCAATGCAAGCATGTTCACACCGAATGAAGTAGCAAGCTGGGTATATTTAAACAAATTATTTTTTACGACTTCAGGTTTCGCGTCACGTTTCAATTCAATAACGACACGCATACCGTCTCTGTCAGACTCGTCTCTTAAATCTGAGATACCTTCCATTTTCTTGTCACGAACAAGCTCTGCAATTTTTTCGATCAACATCGCTTTGTTAACCTGATAAGGAAGCTCTGTGATAATAATAGCCGTTCTTGCCTGTCTTCCGTTACCGCCCGGAATTTCTTCAAACGTTGCTACCGCGCGCATTTTGACAGAGCCACGACCCGTCATATACGCCTGTCTGATTTCTGCAAGCCCGATAATAGTCGCCGCTGTCGGGAAATCAGGACCTTTGATATGAGCCATCAGTCCTTCGATTGTGATATCAGGATTATCAATCAACGCAATCGTACCATCCACAATTTCGCAAAGGTTATGAGGCGGGATGTTTGTTGCCATACCTACTGCAATACCTGAAACACCGTTTAATAACAGCATAGGCAGTCTTACAGGGAGAACTGCAGGCTCCTCCAATGAACCGTCAAAGTTCGGTACAAAATCCACAGTCTCTGAATCAATATCAGAAAGCATTGCTGTGGTGATTTTGTGCATTCTTGCTTCCGTATAACGCATCGCAGCTGCAGAGTCACCATCGACCGAACCGAAGTTTCCATGCCCGTCGATTGTTTGATATCTGGTTGAGAAATCCTGAGCCATTCTTACTAAGGATTCGTAAACGGCAGAGTCACCGTGAGGGTGATATTTACCGAGTACTTCCCCGACGATTCTTGCAGATTTCTTATATGGCTTGTCAGGCGTCATGCCCAGCTCATTCATCGCAAATAGAATACGTCTGTGAACGGGTTTTAAGCCGTCTCTAACGTCAGGAAGCGCACGTCCGACAATAACCGACATTGCATAGTCGATGTAAGAACGTTTCATTTCCTCACGAATGTTTACCTGTACGATTTTCCCGTCTTCAAATAAGTTTTTTTGACTCAATTCTCCACCCCAATTTTTTATCTGTCATGTACCTCAATTCTAACACAGACAAGACTTTATGCAAGCAACAGAAATATAAATCTTTGCATTGTCACCCCGCTGTGAGATTGTATATTGTTTCAATAATTTTAGTTTGAGCGGGGTCTAAAAGCATAGTACTCAGATACCGCTCAGAATTATATTAAGGCGTTACGTACAGCTTAACGCAGCGGTATGACAGAAAAAATTTCTATCAACAATCAAACATCATAACCGTTTTGCCGGATTTTTTGGTATTAACTGTTATAACATTAATATTTTTACATCCTTGAATGATAATGTTATCGAGGTGTTTTGCAGGTCTTGAGGTCTTTTTAGGTACAAGCGCCAGCGTCCAGTTGTCATTTTTCTTTTCTAAAAACAGGTCAAAATCACTCTTCAATTTTACATAATCTTTATTTGAGATTGCGACAATGATGTCGTTGATTTGTCTGTTTTCATTGGTTTTGTATGAAGATACAGATTGTATCGGGTACGTTGTTTTAAAAATAGCACCTTGGTTTTTGACAAATTCAAAATCCCCGCCGGATTTTAGAACAGTATTTGAACCGGGCATTGTTTTTTCCTGCTTGAATTTGCATTTAACATTGCTGAATTGCGGCAGCTCTGCTGTTATTTTTTCAACAGTAGTCGGGTTAGAAAAAACATCCGCAAACGCAGGAATACCGATAAATGTAAGTAATAGCAGCAAGCATATTTTATTTTTCAAATTGTTCACCAAATTATTCATATTATAGCCTTTCAATCCTCTCTAAAAATCTCTTAGGCATCTGATAAATGCTTTCTTTCGTTACGGCATTTACACAGACCTGCATGCTCTTTGCGCTGAATACTTTTTCACCGCTATTTGCATCTACTATGAGATATTTCATAATCAAAGCCGGCTCAACCTCTTCTATTTTAGTAAATATTTTTAACTTCTGATCAAATGTCGCTGGCTTTATAAACTTAATGTCCATCTTCGCAAGAGGATACGCAACCCCGTCCTGTCTCATATCCGTGTAGTTATATCCTAATTTATCAAGCAAATCACAGCGCGCAATCTCTATATACTTCAAATAGTTGCCGTGCCACACGATATTCATCGGGTCTAAATCATAGAAAGGAACCTGAACAATTGTTTCTGCTTCAAATATTGCCATCGGCTTCTCCTTTGCTTATAGGCTGCTCTTTTGAAAATATGCCTGACGAAAAAGTTACATCATCATAATAATATTTAAAAGGCACAGACCCTTCATTGTTGGATAAAGAGAGTTTCAATACTTTGTCAGGCCTGATTATATTGGTGAACTTTACTCTGCGTATTTGCTCTAACGGCAAACTTATATTAAAACAATCTTCTGCCAGCCAGTGAGCAAAGAACAATTGCACAACTC
>JAVBRY010000178.1:0-5880 GCA_031547505.1 Candidatus Gastranaerophilaceae bacterium
GAATGAAGTCGATATTCTCAAAGATGCGAAAAAACTCGGTTTTGATACTGACAAATTACAAGAAGATGCCCACAGCAAAAAAACTGCCGATAAGCTTCAAGAAGAACTTAAACTGGCGAAAGATATGGGCATTGAAGGCACCCCCGCAATCCAAATCGGCATGGAAATCAAAGTGGGTATGGAGCCTTATGAAAAGCTCAAAGAACGTCTTATAAAAGCCGGAGCAAAAGAAAAGAAATAATATTATGAATCGTGTTCTTTTACACAGCTGCTGTGCTGTTTGTGCCGCACATCCTATTAATCAACTGCAAACAAGCGGATATATGCCGATTGTTTACTTTTTCAATCCAAAGATCTACCCTGAAGCCGAACATGACCGCAGGCTTAAAGAGCTTGTTAATTATAGCGAACAAAACGGATACGAGTACATAGCTGAAGATTACTCGCCAAAAGAATGGTATGACTATATCAGAGGTTTAGAGGCCGAGCCTGAAAAGGGCAACAGATGTGAGAAATGCTATGAATACCGCTTAGAACAAACAGCTCAAAAGGCTAAGGAATTGGGCATAAACAAAATTTCAACGACCTTGACCGTAAGTCCGCACAAGGATTCGAAAAAGATATTCGAAATAGCAGACAAAATTGCTCAAAAATATGGTATAAATTTTATGAGAGATGATTTCAAGAAAAACGGCGGTTTTATGAAATCAATGCAAATAGCCAAAGAAAATGATTTTTACAGGCAGGATTATTGTGGATGTGAGTATAGTATAAAGAATAAGGTTGAAGACCAGAGGTAAATTATGGAATGCAAGAAAGAAGAAAATAAGGTAGACTGCACATGCACCTATATGTCGTGCAGCAAAAGAGGAATGTGCTGTGACTGTGTAGCTCACCACAGAGAAAACGGTGAAATCCCGGGGGGCTTTTTCACGGCTGCAGGTGAGCGCACGTATGACCGTTCGATAGCGAATTTTATTAAGACACATAAATAATCTATATTTTCTTAAAAATTAACGATGTATTGATTCCGCCAAAGGCAAAGTTGTTGGACATAACTATGTTTGTGTCGATTTTTCGCCCTTCGCCTCTGATATAATCAAGATTGCCGCAGTTTTCGTCGATATTATTCAAATTTAAAGTAGGGCAGAACCAGCCTTTGTTCATCATTTCGATTGAAAGAATGGCTTCTATTGCGCCGCAAGCACCTAGGGTATGCCCTGTGTAGCTTTTAATTGAGCTTATCGGGGCTTGTCTTTTGAATACGTCATATGTCGCTGTTGTTTCAGCGATATCACCTTGAGGCGTTGCCGTGCCGTGGGCATTTACATAACCTATATCATCAGGACTTATGTTCGCATCTTTTATAGCGTTTTGCATAACAACAGCCATTGTTTCGGCAGTCGGGTTTGTTATGTGAGCGCCGTCTGTGTTGGTGTTGAAGCCAATGACTTCAGCATAAATTTTTGCACCGCGTTTTTTTGCGTGTTCATATTCTTCCAGAACAAGTGTTCCTGCGCCTTCACCTATAACAAGTCCGTCTCTGTCCTTATCAAATGGGGATGGACTGAGGTTTGGTGTCTCGTTTTTCAAGCTTGTCGCATACAGTGTATCAAAAATAGCCATTTGTGAGTGGTGAAGTTCTTCTGCTCCGCCGGCTATCATAACCGTCTGCTGTCCGTTTTTTATAGCCTCATAAGCGCAGCCGATACCCATAGAACCTGATGTACAGGCGGTAGACGTTGGGATAAGCCTGCCTTTGGTTTTCATATACAGTGAAATATTCACAGCAGTCGTCTGCGGCATCATTTTAATGTAAGTGGCTGAGTTTACGTTTTTTACTTCCTTATCCACCATCATTGTATAAAAATCAATAATGGCATCAAGTGAACCCATTGAAGACCCATAGCTTACACCTGTTTCACCATTTTCAATAACCGAATTATTTAACAGTCCCGCATCTTTCAGCGCTTCTTCTGCTGTTGCAACGGACATTATTGAGACTCTGCCCATGGTTCTTGTAACCTTACGGTTAAAGTGTTCCGGTGTTTCAAAATCCAATACCGGCGCGGCAAGTCTTGTGTTCAGTCTTTGATATGCATCCAATTCTTTTAAATAAGTGACGCAGTTTTCATACTTTTGGAGTCTTTCGTATGCTGTTTTTACGTCGTTTCCGAGTGGGCTGACTAGCGCCATCCCGGTAACCACTACTCTTTTGCTCACGAATACAGCCCTCCGTTCACGGAGATGACCTGCCCCGTGATATAAGAGGCGTCTTCACTCATCAAATAATTCGCAAGGCTCGCAACCTCTTTAGCCGTACCCAGTCTTTTCATCGGGATATGTTTTTTGACCTCGTCTATCGGCAAGTCTTTTGTCATATCAGTTTCAATGATACCGGGCGCTATGCAGTTCACAGTGATATTTCTTTTTGCAAGTTCAAGGCTCAGGGCTTTTGTTGCTCCGATAATACCTGCTTTTGACGCGCTGTAATTCACCTGACCGCTATTTCCTCTCAAGCCTGAAATAGAAGAGAGTGTAATAATCCTTCCTTTACCTCTTGCCTGAATCATAGGCATAATAAGAGGTTTCAAAACATTATAGAACCCACCGAGGTTTGTATCCAAGACATCGTCCCACTCTTCATCCTCCATAACAGGGAAAACATTATCCCTGCTAATACCTGCATTCAAAATAATGCCGTAATAAATTCCGTTTTTTTCAACATCTTCGGTGAGAACATCTTTACAGGCTTTTCTGTCTTTGGTATCAAATTTCAGTATACGTGCGTTTTGTCCGAGTTGTTTTATTTCAGATTGGACTTCTTCAGTTTTTTGCAGATTGCCATTGTAGTGCAGCACAACATCATAGCCGTTTTTCGCAAGATAGAGCGCGATTTCTTTGCCTATTCCTCTGCTTGAACCCGTGACCAGAACTTCCTTTGCCATTTTTTATATTTTTACTCCGTTAAAATCTTTAGCGAATCTTCGTTTTGATAAACATTTATTGTCGAGCTTGCACATTCTTCATTGTTATTATCATATATAATACAATCAAATGCCACTATTTCATACTCTGAATACGCTTCTGTAACTTTTATTTTATAAATTTCGTCTTTTTTAAAACACTCAAGCGCGTTGTTGTATAACCTCGCTCCCAAAAGAAATCCTATCTCGGGCTTTTCGATTTTTTTACTGAAATATGAATAGCATCCGATTGTCTGAGCCATAAATTCTATCCCGACGACAGGCGAGATGCCGTTTATTGTTTTGTCATAGAAGATTTTATCGTCAGTAATTTTGACCATTGATGTGAGAGTTTTGTTCTCAATGTCCATCTCTACTACATCATCAATAAGAATCATCGGCGGATCGTGAGGTAGTATTTTTTTTAAATCATACTGTGTTGACATAACTTTCCTTATTCTATACCCAATATCGCGACTGCGTTTGTGCCGCCGAATCCGAATGAATTACACATGCAGGTTTTTAAGTTTTTTTCTTGTACGCCTGATTTTACTAATTTCACCTTTGGCAATTCTTCGTCATACACACCATCATACACATGAGGCAAAAGCTTACCTTCAGGATTCAACTTTTTATCCAGTATAGCACAGCACAATGCCATCTCAATACTTGCCGCCGCACCTAGGCAGTGACCTGTCAAGGATTTCGTGGAGCTAACATAGACGCTGTCTTGAAAAACTTTGTGAATGGCATTGGCTTCCATTAGGTCGTTAGAAACTGTACCTGTGCCGTGAAGATTTACATAGTCTATGTTTTCGGGTTTCAGGTTTGCATCTTGTAAAGCGATTTTTATCGCATTAGCCGCCTCAACGCCTTCTGGGTCAGGGGTAGCTGCGTGGTATGCGTCAGATGTTTCTCCGATACCCAGAAGTTTTATACCTTCTTTAGCATTCTTTTCCAGTATAAACATCGCTGCGCCTTCGGCGATATTCATGCCTGCTCTGATTTTGCTGAACGGGATGGATTTTTTGTGTGACAAAACTTCCAGCGAGTGAAAACCAAACACTGGCAGTTTGCTTATCGAGTCTACACCTGCAACAATGACTGCGTCGCAGACATTATTTTCAAGGAGTTTTTTGCCTGTTGTAAAAGCCTTTATACCTGAGGTGCAGGCTGTTGAGATACTTGCGCAGTAGTTTTTTAAGCCTAATAAGTCTTTTAAAAACATTGCAGGGTTGCCTAATTGGGAGTGGATGTATGAATTGGAGGTTTCAAATTCTTCCACACCGGAGTTTGTTGTGGCAACGACAATCGCTACTTTGTCTTTTCCGTATTGCTCAATTAGAGCCTCAATTTTCGTTTTCATTTTGTTATAAAGATGCAATAACATTTGGTTGCAACGAAGATTGAAATCAGAATCTTTAATTTCGGGCAGGCTTGTTTTCACCATACCGAGGTTAAATGCCTGATTTTCTACGATTGTATCGTTTATTTCAAAACAAGAGTCATCGCCGGAGAGTGCCTTCGATAAAACTTCCTCAACACCTTCGCCCAAATTGCACAGTATATCATATTTTGTAATATAGACAGCCATCACTGTTTGTTTTCACCCGAATTTATAATAGAATAATCTTATCATGAGAGAGTTTTTTATACATAAATATTCCTATATTTCACAGAGTGAAAATACAGAGTATGATTTATCATTTTTGCCGATGCTAACGAGGCGAAAGTTCAGCACGCTCAACAAAATTGCTCTATCTACAATGTATGAATGTTATGAAGGCGATAATGTAAATCTGACATTTGCATCACAGTATGGCGAATTTGAAAGATTGTTGAAGCTCATAAACCAGTTCAAAAATGAAAATGAAGTCTCGCCGATTTCGTTTTCTTCGTCCGTTCACAATGCATCTGTCGGGATTTTCTCTTTGCTGAATAAAATCACAAAGCCCTACAATGCAATATCTGCAGGCGAGAATACTCTTTCAAATGGGCTCATTGATGCAGTTATGGACATCAAATCAAACAACGGCAATGTATTGTTCTGCTATGCAGATGCGATGGGCGAGAACAAAAGTGTTTCATGTTTGATTGGATTAACGCCACGAGAGGGTTCAATTAAAGTAAAGCTTATTTGCGAAGCCTGTGCGATTCCTGCCGTTGCAGGAATGACAGCTGGGGACAGATGTGGTGATGAATTCACATCATTTACAGATTTTTTAAAGGGCAATGTTTCAAAGTTCAAGTCAGAATTTTATTCTCTTGAGAGGCAGCCATGAAACTATTGATTAAGTTTATACGGTCGGTTGTTGTGCTCTCGTATTTTGTGCTTTTTGGTGTAGGTGCAGGGATAATCAGCTTTATACTGTTTCCGCTTGTGAATATTTTTGCAAAAAAAGAAAACAGGAAGCTCTATTATTCAAATATAGTTCAATATGCCTGGAAATTCTGCACTTGGCTATTTTCATCAACAAAGATGATTACATTAAAAATCGAAAACGAAGAGGCATTGAAACAGCTTTCAGGACAAATAATCGTCGCATCTCACCCGAGTCTTATTGATATAGTTATTCTTATCAGCCTGATTCCAAAGTCGATTTGTCTTGCTAAACAGAGTCTTATGAATAATTTTTTATTAAAAAATATTCTGCAAAACCTTTATATCACTAACGATGTAGATATCGAAGAATTCAAAACCAATGCCCTCAATGCGCTGAATGATGGGTACAATGTCGTGATATTTCCGACAGGAAAACGTTTTCGCCAAGGCGACGATATCAAAATCCGCAAAGGAGCTGCGATGTTAGCTATAGCAGCGAACAAGCCCGTAGTTCCGATAAATATAAAATGCAGCTATGATTTTTTACAGATAAATCAGCCGATTTATGAGTGTGGGAGTGAGCCTGTTGTT
>JAVBRY010000212.1:0-4309 GCA_031547505.1 Candidatus Gastranaerophilaceae bacterium
GTAAAGTTTGTTTAACAATTACAAGATGCTCTTTTTGTTTTGAGTTGTGTTTGGAATAGAATTGTAATGAAGCAGAGGAATTAATGTTTAAAGAGACTAAAACCCATGAGGTGACGACCGACGTTGTTATCTTCACAATCATTGACGAGAAGCTGAAAGTAGTTTTAGTTAAACGTGCACATGAACCTTTTAAAGGCAGATGGGCGATACCCGGCGGTTTTATCCGTATCTCTGAGACACTTGATTCTGCGGCGATAAGAATTTTGAAAGAAAAAACAAACGTTCAAAACATCTATCTTGAGCAGCTTTATACCTTTGGTGACCCGCTTCGTCACCCTGCTGCAAGGGTTATCACGTGTGCATACTTTGCACTTATCCGCTCTGACGATATTGTTCTTAGTACCCAAGATGCTGAAATCACAGAGGTTCAATGGCACCCTGTATATAATCTTCCGAAGCTTGCATTTGACCACAAAGAGATTATTGAATACTCTTTGAAAAGAACGAGAGAACGTTTAGAGTTCTGCCCTATTGCATTCCAGCTTTTGCCTCCTAAGTTTACTTTGACTGAATTACAAAAATCATACGAGTTGATTCTCGATAAAAAGTTAGACAAACGTAATTTTAGAAAAAAATTCCTAGCATCCGACATTTTAAAAGAACTGGAAGAATACACAAAATCCGGTTCTAAACGCCCCGCAAGGCTCTATATGTTCGATAAAATCACCTTAAACTCTAAGAGAGGACATTTCTTCTCGTAGAAAGTTGCCTAAATTAAAAAGGAAATAATATGAAAATACACAACATCGGTGTTCTCAATAATTTTCAAAAATCACAAATGCAATCCTTTAAACAAGATAATAATCTCACTTCACCACATCCTAGAATAAAACATGATTCGCTGGAATTAACTAAAGGACTTTCAAAAAAAGAGCGGTTTGCAGATTTTTTAGAGGAATACAATTTGATTTGTACACAATCATATCGGGGTTGGGATAAAGACGCTTGGCAACCTCGGATTTCGGTGGCATTACTTTTAAATAACAAAAATAGTGTGACAGATCCACACTTTGTACAAGTCACATTAAACACTGAACAAAGTATTCATGAAGCAGCAAGTGTTAAAAATTCTCAGAAGCTAACTAAAGTTGAGGGTAGAGGAGCTTCATCTGATGATGCAGTTATGGACCTCATTGAAAAATACAATGACAGGGATATGATTGTGATAGATGTTAATGGTGACCAAAATATATTCAAATTCCCTGATTTTACGAAGTAGGGTTGTTGATTTGCCTTTAAATAATCTGTGCCGTTCCGAGCATTGTGTTTTGGGTGTTATATCAGTTTGTGTTTGGAGCCTGTCCCGTACTTGATATGAGAGAATCACATAAAATATAAGTTATTATGAGACCCCGTAAGGGTTTAATTAATACTATATATACAGCTTAATACCCGGGGCAGCGTTAAAATTTGATAAATAAGCCCAAACTTCAAAAATTTGTGCATGACTTTTTTTGAGGTAAAATTGTAGGGTAGCAATAGGTCAAATAATTGCCTGACAACAAAGATTATAAGATACACTTGTTCAAGTATCCTGATTCGTAAGGCTCCTATGTCGCCTACGACTCAAGCCCGCACAGCGATAGATTAATGAACAACAAGAAAGCCTGACTCTACAGTATGACAATAAGACGACAAGGGGTGACAAGATGGAATTAGAAGTAATAAAAAAAGAAGACCCGCAAGTAGCGGAGTTGATAGAAAAAGAACTCAGACGCCAGCAAAATACGATTGAGTTGATTGCAAGTGAAAACTTCACATCAGAAGCGGTTATGGCAGCATGCGGTTCTGTTTTGACAAACAAATACGCAGAAGGGAAACCTTACAAAAGATTTTATAACGGGTGTGAAAACGTAGACATTATTGAAGAATTGGCTCAAGAAAGAGCAAAAAAACTGTTCAAAGTTGACCATGCTAACGTTCAGCCCCACAGCGGTGCGCAGGCTAATATGGCTGTGTTCTTGTATGCTATTAAACCGGGTGATACGGTTCTCGGTATGGACTTGTCCAACGGCGGTCACCTTACACACGGCTCACCTGTTAACTTTTCAGGACTTTACTACAACATCGTAAGCTATGGTGTCAATGAACACGGCGAGATAGACTATAACGAAATTGCTAAACTGGCTAAAGAACATCAGCCTAAACTTATAATTGCAGGTGCAAGCAACTATGCCAGAATTATTGATTTCAAAAAGTTCAGAGAAATCGCAGATTCTGTCGGTGCTTATCTGATGGCAGATATTGCACACATCGCGGCGCTTGTGGCGACTGGAGAGCATCCATCTCCGTCAGGCTATGCACATTTTATTACGACTACCACTCACAAGACACTCAGAGGTCCAAGAGGCGGGATTGTTATGTGTGATGCTGAGCACGCGGCGGGAATTGATAAAGCAGTTTTTCCGGGACTTCAGGGCGGACCGCTTGAGCATATTATTGCAGGTAAAGCGATTGCACTTAAAGAAGCACTCGACCCATCGTTCACTGAATATGCAAAACAGATTATCAAAAATGCAAAAGCATTGGCGCAAGGTTTGATGGATGAGGGTATGGACATTGTCGGAAGCGGTACTGAAAACCACCTGATGACGCTTGATTTGAGAAAATTCAACAAGACAGGAAAAGACATCGCGAATGTTCTTGAGGAAGTCGGTATCACTGCAAACAAAAATACTGTTCCTAACGATCCTCAAAGTCCTTTTGTTACAAGCGGTGTGAGAATCGGTGTTCCTGCCGTGACAACCAGAGGATTTAAAGAAGATGATATGGTTGAGATTGCGAAGATTATTGCTTCTGCAGTAACTGCGTCAGACAATGAGGCAGCGTTGAAAAACCTCAAGGAACGTTCTTTGAAGTTGTGTCAAAAATATCCTTTATATCCTAATATGTAATTTGAATAGGCAAGGCGACGAGGAAATATATGTTTGCTTTTAAACTGACAGATGCACAAATACTGGGGGCGATAATATCCTATATTTTAGGGGTTTTGATAGTTCCTTTCGTTATACAATTCTCAAAAGCACGCGGTCTTGTGGACAAACCCGATGAAAGAAAAATTCACCAGGGCGAAATTTCAAGACTTGGTGGAATTGCTATCTGGCTGAGCGCTATGATAACATTCCTTCTGCTTGTTGTGATGAGTTATTATCCATACGGGAAGCTGCTTTCAGGAATTCTGCTCGGCAGTTCACTGATGTTCCTGTTGGGTTTGGTTGATGATATCTATGGGCTAAAAGCAAAGTTTAAATTATTGGTGCAGATTTCTATTGCGACTATTGTATTTTTGCTCGGTATAAGTGTGAGCGTAATTTATAACCCGTTTGGAGATCCGATACAGTTGAGTTATTGGGTTTCTTATATCATAACAGTCCTGTGGATAGTGGGTATCAGCAATGCCGTGAATTTTATTGACGGAGTAGATGGGCTTGCGGGTTCGGTTGTGACGATTAGTGCCGTGACTTTAGGCTTGATTGCGGTAGCAATGACACCGACAAATGCTATAAGCGCTTTGATTGCATTTATTTTAGCAGGTTCAATGCTCGCGTTTCTTACGTATAACTTCAATCCGGCAAAGATATTTATGGGTGATTCGGGAGCATTGTTCTCGGGATTTTTATTAGCAACATTGTCTGTAACAGGTGTTATGAAATCTGCCGCCTTAACAATGTTCGTGCCGTTCTTTGTATTGTCCGTGCCTATTTTAGACATTACGTTCTCTTCATTGAGAAGAATATTGAAAGGCAAATCACCCTTCACACCTGACTCTGAGCATATTCACCACAAGCTTTTAAAAGCAGGTCTTTCTCAGAACAAAACCGTTCTTATTTTAGCTACGTTTGCTGTGGCATCAGGTGCTTTTGCGACGGTTTTTGTAAATTCTTCAATCACAAAATACTTGTTCTATGCAATCGGTATCGCATTGATTATGTTGGTTTTGAGTTTTATTGCAAGCAAGAGCAGAAGCAAAGATAGTTGATAATATTTATTATGTAAAAATACATTGTCATCCCGAAGCGTCAAGCTTGTTATTTTAATCTATCTTTGCTGTTCGGGATCTTACCAGCTGATACCGCAAGTTTCAAGCTTTCAAACCTAAATTGTTGTTGTGAATAAAATTAATTATTGCTGTGAATGTTCTTGTTACTTTTCTTTCTTTTACCTCGCAACAAAAGAAAGAAAAGTAACCAAAAGAAAGAAAATCCTGCGTACTGTTACGAAAAGATAATGGTTTCGAACGCCAATTTTA
>JAVBRY010000166.1:0-4096 GCA_031547505.1 Candidatus Gastranaerophilaceae bacterium
TTGACCACGCTCTTAACGGTCAGATGGGTCTGGATAAATATAAAGAACACAGCCCTGATGTTGTGACTCTTGACGTAACTATGCCTGTTATGGACGGGCTTGAAACAGCAAGAAATCTGTTTCAAATTGACCCGGCTGTAAAAATAATCTTACTATCAGCAATGGGCGATGAAGTACTTCATAACGAAGCTAGAGAAATCGGTATCAAACATTTTATGACAAAACCGTTTAGACCCGAACAGCTTCAAGATAAATTGAAAGAGGTTTAATAATGACAACCAATATTGACGAAAGATATGATGTTTTATTTGAACTTGCTACAAAATCTTTTGAAGAAATAGTTCAAGAGGTTGCGAATGATGCGCCTCAGCCTTGTGAAGAATTCAGCATTGAATCAGGAAGCGCTCTGTCTGTAATTATCGGTATCTCCAGCGAAATCAACGGCAGACTTCATATCAATTCCTCAATGGAAAGTGCAAAAAACCTTGCTACAGCAATGAACTTTGGTGACCCGTTGGATACTGAAGATGACTTATTTGTGTATCTTGCGGAGTTTGCGAATATGAGCTGCGGAAGACTTGCAACATACATTAATGATAAATATGGTTCAAGGGTAATCTGGCTTGCGCCGCCTGCTATCTTTTCGGCAGACAGCTTGAAGATTGTTACACCGCACATTTCAACAAGAAAACAGTATTACAAATCCGAACACGGAAATTTCATAGTAGACGTAGGATTCAGCGACAGCAACAAATATGACGGATATTAATGCATTAAAAGACAACTTTGTTGTTATATTTAACCAACTTTTCTCTTCTCTGGGGATAGAGCATAAATTCATGTGCGAAGTTCCTGAGAGCTCACTGAACTCTGTCTCAGAGTACAGCGTTCTGGTTGGTATAAGCGGCAGCTATGAAGGAAACATAATGTTCGGCTTCACTAAAGAGCCGGCAATCGCAATGACCGCTGCATTAATGGGGACAAAAAACGTTAATACTATAGATTTCAATGTAAAAGCCGCTCTTGCAGACTTATTCTATGATTTTGCCGAACGTGTCGTAAGCATGTCTATGGCAGAGGAAAGTATCTTGCTTTCAAACCCTGCTTTTATTACGGGACAGGAGATGAAAGCGGTCATAAGTAAAGCACCTGCAATAAACCTCTTCTTTAAAATTAAAGGCGAGAAGTTTAGCGTATCCTACTATTTAGCAAAGATGTAAAATAAAAACCGTTATAATAAAAAAAGAGGCTCATTTTATTGAACCTCTTTTTATTATCTTTTAATATCTTAATGGAAAATTTCATCTTGAACTTCGGCACTGTTGACTTCCTCTTCAAAATCAACGATTGCCTTATCAAGAAGAACTTTCAATTCATTCAATGATTCGTGCATTCTGTTTGTTTCGGATTTTGTTTTGTTTGCCAATTCACCAATGTTTTTCGCAACAACCCCAAATCCTGCACCGACTTCACCCGCTCTGGTTGCTTCAATAGAAGCATTCATCGCCAAAATAGATGTCTGCATTGAAATATCTTCAATGGATTTTAATATCGGTGCAAACCTTGAAAGAGAATCTTTTGAGTTGAATTGGCTCAATACCAACCCTTGGAACTTATCGATTGCATTCTTTCTTGTTCCCATGCTCTTTGTCAAAAGATTAGTTAAGTAATAGTGACAATTTTCAGGCTTGTTTAAGCCATTGTAAATAGCTATCGCCATATCTTTACAGTTGCCGTAACCGCAAGCCGAGCAATTTTTATGATCTTCTGGCGTTTCTTTTAACATTTGTTTGTATATGGAACCAAGTTCAATATTTGAAACATCTGTCTTAAGATTATGATTAGATCTGTTTAAATATTTTCTGTCATAAAGCCCGGGTTTCCAGTATCTTTCAATTGCACTTATAATTTTATTTTGTATATTTTGATCATCTCTGACTGTATCGCCGGAAATACCTTCATCTCTGAGGTATTGCTTTTTCATCTCTTCTTTTCTGTTTTCAATGATACTTTCAAGATGATCCATAGATTCTTTTTGACAGTTTGTGCCTGTGCCGCCATTACAGCCATGTTCACAATTCAAACAGTCAACAACCAAAGGCGCTTTACCCATCTCGATATCTTTCGCCAAATGATCGAGATAATGATAAATAGCATGCGGACCTTCGATTTTTCTGATTTTAGGACGAAGCTCCGGATTCCATCTTGCAGCTGTTTCTAGCAGACCACCCGGTGTAGAGAATAAGACTGCTCTTTCTGCCGGCGGATTGTCGTAATCAGCTCTCGGATATTTACTTAAATCTATACGATGCACCCTGAAAAATTCTTCAAGAGCAGCCATTGTAACGTTATAATCACCGTATCCTGTTGCTTCAAACTCACGTTTCTTTGCAATACAAGGTGAAATTACAACAACTTTTGCATCTTTGTATTCAGGAAAAAACTCTTTAACCATCTTAATTGAGTGCAACATAGGGCTGTCAGCAGGTGCAAGATATTGCAACAATTCAGGCCTATATAACTCTATATAATTTACAATAGCAGGACACGGCTGTGCAATAACTGCTTTTGGATGGTTTTGTTGTACATGCTCTAAATAACTTTTAATTGTAAGCTCAGCACCAAAGCTCACGTCATATACGGCTTTTACTCCAATTGATTTCAGCCATCCGTTAAAATTCAAATATTTATTAGGGAATGAAGCCGCTATTGCCGGAGCAACAACTGCTATCATCTTTATTCCACGCCCGATATCACTGATAAATTTTTCTGTGTCATCAACAGCAATTCTTGCACCCCAGGTGCAGGCTTTTACACATTGACCGCAGCCAATGCATAATTCGTGATTTATTTTTACATAATCTTCGCTTCCATTGTTACAAAACTTAGATGGGCATGCCGTAATACAGGCATGACAATTTTGACATTTTTCTGGTAAAACGTCTACAACTTTTGATAAACTCAATATTCCTCCAATTCTATTGGTTATAAAATTAAAAAATTGAAAATAAGGCTATAATTACATACTACCATTTGTGTATTTATTTTGCCAAGAATGTAAAAGAGTGCTAGAATTAATTAAGATGTTTTGTAAAGCTACGTATGGATAGGATGGAGAATATGAAAGATATTAAATCATTAAATAACAATTTTCCATGGCTGGTGTTTAGTCTTAATAGTTCTTATTTCGCATTGAACTGCGAAAATATTACGACTATTACAATCCTGCCTAAGAAAATTATTCAGCCTGTGTTAACACCGCCTTATATCAGAGGTTTATTGGATTTAAGAGGCGATGTTATACCTTTGGTCAATATGCGTTCCTTATTCGAATTCCCGTCTGCTGAATCTGAAAGAGCTGAAATTGTAGAAGTTCTTGAAAAAGGTATGAATGCTCACAGAAATTGGATAAACGAACTAGACAAAACAATTAAAACAGGAGAAGAGTTTAAGCTCTCATTAGACCCTCACAAATGTGATTTCGGCAAATGGTATGACAGCTATCAATCTAAATACTATATAGTTAATTCTCACTTAAAGAAAATTAACCAACCTCACATAGATCTGCATGAAAATGGTGCAAAAATTGTTAATCTGGTGAAACAGCCTCGGACACAAGAAGTTGAAGATCAAATTCAAAAATATTATGCAGAAATTAGAAATGAATTTATGCCTGATATTCTGGCAACAGTTAAAGATATCCAAGAAGACTGGGTAGATGCTCAAAAAGAAATGGTTATTGTATTCCAGTACAGTGACAGAAAAATCGGCTTGATTGTTGATGAAGTACGTTCGGTAGAGCATCTTGAAATATTACCGCAAGAAGTCAGCTTAGATATGCAAAGTATTGCACATTTCTTCAGCTGTATCGCCAGAAGTCCTCGTACCAACGACGTTATATTCCTAGTGGATGAATCAGAACTCGGAATTTTGTTCTCACAACCGGATTTTGATGTAAATAGTTTAAGCACAACACCAACAACGGAAGGTCTTACAGGTACGAAGTAGATATGGCAATTAAAGTATTAATTATTGACGATTCTGCAATCGTCAGAAATGTTTTTTCGCAGGAATTGGCAAAAGACCCTGATATAGA
>JAVBRY010000217.1:0-8681 GCA_031547505.1 Candidatus Gastranaerophilaceae bacterium
AAATATTGATTATAAAATTCTTCTGCAGTGCATTCAGCCGGATTTAAACAAGACCAGCTGCTTACCGGACCATTATCAAGTTCTGCACGTTTAACCGCCTGGGATAAAGTTGCAAAAGCTTTCTTTAGCCCTGATTCACTTGCTTTTTTTTGATAGTTTATAATTGCAAACGGAATTGTTAATGCCGCAATAACGCCTAAAACTACAATAGTTATTAACACTTCTGCGAGTGTAAAACCTCTATGCGATAATATCTTCAAAGAATTTCCTCTTTCCTTTTTGTTAACAGCAGTTTATAGTATATACTTTTTTATAAAAAAGTTCAAACAAAATTTCATTCTTAAATATAGCTGCTGCTTATGCTATTTACTATTCTTTATGTTTCGTTGAAAATAGTCTTGTGATAGAAAATAGTATATGAGGTGTTTACATGAAAAAATCATTGAAAGATTTAGGCGACATTAAAAGTAAAAAAGCATTAGTACGTGTGGATGTTAACGTCCCCATGGATGAAAACCATAATGTGACTGATGATACGAGAATCAGAGCGATTCTTCCTACAGTACAATATTTAAAAGATAAAGGTGCGAAAATTATCCTTGTTGCTCACTTAGGCAGACCAAAAGGTGAGAAGAATATGGAGTTTACTCTTGAGCCTGTGGCTAAATATTTGTCAAAAGTTTTGGGTGAAGAAGTAATGTTCATACCTGAGTTGGAAACTGCACAAGACTATGTTGCAAAATTACAAGACGGTCAGGTTGCACTTTTGGAAAATATCAGATTCTATAAAGCTGAAGAAGCGAAAGACGATGATATGACTTTTGCTCAAGAATTGGCTAAGTTAGGTGATTTTTATGTGAATGATGCATTTGGTGCAGCTCACAGAAACCACTCTTCAACTGCTAAAGTAGCTAAAATCCTTAAACCGGCTGTTGCAGGTTTATTGATGGAAAAAGAACTTTCTGCGTTAGGCGGATTGCTCCAAAATCCTCAAAGACCATTCACTGCGATAGTAGGCGGCGCTAAAGTTTCTACAAAAATAGGTGTTTTGGAGAATCTTTTAGATAAAGTTGATAACATGATTATCGGCGGCGGTATGGCGTATACATTTGTAAAAGCTAACGGCGGTAAAATCGGTCAGTCTATCTGTGAAGATGATCAAATGGACACTGCAAAAGTTATTGAAACTAAAGCTAAAGAAAAAGGTGTTAAGCTGATTATGGCTCAAGATGTTCTTATAGCAGATGGTTTTTCTAATGAAGCAAACACAAAAGTTGTTTCAGTATCTGAGATACCAGACGGATGGGAAGGTGTAGACGCCGGTCCTAATACAATTAAGGCATTTGATGAAGTTATTAAAAATTCAAAAACAATCCTCTGGAACGGCCCTGTAGGTGCTTTCGAAATTGATAAATTCACAGAAGGTACTAAAGCTGTAGCCAAAGCTGTTTGTGATGCTACAAAAGCGGGTTCAGTGAGCGTACTCGGCGGTGGTGATACAGTCGCTGCGGCGAAAAAATACGGTATGGGTGATGAGTGTTTCTCTCATATTTCTACAGGCGGCGGTGCTTCACTTGAATTCATTGAAGGTAAAGTATTACCGGGCGTAGCGGCTTTAGATGATAAATAATCAATTATGTTGTCCCGGGCTTTGAGCTTTGGGATTTAATATGATTTGAATTTTACGGGATCTCAGGAATTTATGAGGTCCCGTTTTATTGACCCCTCACCCCAACCCTCTCCCCAAGGGGCGAGGGAGACTAATTAATATAAATCATAGCGGGGATGCGAATATTTTTTAATAAAAATTTACACTGCTACTAGCAACTAATATTTTTCACGGGTTTAAAATAAAAGAATAAGGAAATTGGAGAGAACTATGATAACATTTAACCCGCAAGGTTATGGTGTACACACAGCTTTGGGATGGAAGTCTTACAATAAATTTCTTTTCACGAAAACACCTATAAAAAGATATAAAATTACTGAAGCAGTTAGAGACACCAGAACAAGGAGAGCCGGTAAGCCAACACTAATGAAATTAATAAACCGTCTTGCTATTGTCGTAGGCGAAGGTGACAAAAAAAAGAAATTTGAAAAGGGTCTATTCACTACTTTTTTAGGACGTTGGAAAAGAGCTGAAAAATATGCAGTTAAGTTGGATAAAGTAGCAGCTAAGATATAAAACTATAATTGCCCCCTCACCCCAACCCTCTCCCAGCGGGCGAGGGAGTTATTTATTAATATCTTTGATTAGAGTATAATCAGAATATGAAGAAGCGCATGATGTGGATAGCAGAACTTTTTATGTGGGCGGTATTGTTGTTTTCAGCACTGTTCATATCTATGTATGCATTTAATGCAAATGTCAGAAAACACAATACATACTATGTTTTCTTCCAGGATGTGGACGGATTAATAAAAGGTTCTCCGGTCAAATTCCACGGATATCAGGTGGGATATGTTTCTAACCTGTCAGTTGTCAATGAAGAAGTCTTTTTGACGTTTATAATAACCGATAAAGACTTCAAGATGCCTAAACAAATCGTAGCTTCTATCGAATGGTCCGGTTTAGGTGCATCAAAATCACTTGAGCTTGAAGCAGCCGGTGAGGCAGCAAAAGGCAAGAATATTATTTCTGTAGTTGAGCCAAGACGTATAAAAGATTTTTATGACAATACCAATGAGATTGCTGATAATATCATTTTTATGACCACTGATTTTATTAGAATATTTAACGATAAGACAGTAAGAGAAATGAAGACATTTATACAGTTTCCGACGTTATTAAGGGATGCTGAAGCTATATTGGAGACTTTAAATAGTAATTATGACAAATTAAACGGTAAAATGAATGACAAAAAACTGGAGAAACGTGAAAAAAATGGAAAAAAATTACAATAAAGACAACTTAACAGTATTGAACCACCCTTTATATGAGCATAATCTGTGCTTACTTAGAGATAAGAAGATTACCTCGGATGTATTCAGGAACTCACTTCGCAGGCTTGCTGCGATGTTGATTTATGAAGCAGCAAAGGTTTTGCCGCTACAGTGCTGTAATGTTGAGACACCTTTGATGCAGTGCGAAGCAAACAAGCTCGATGAAAAGGCACAGATAATATTTGCTCCTATTTTAAGAGCTGGTCTGGCGCTTTCTGATGTGGCAAGTGAGATTATCCCCGAAGCAAGTATTCAGCATGTCGGGATGTACCGTGATGAAAGTACTCTAACTCCTATTTGGTATTACGATAAGACTCCTGTTGAATTTAAGTCGCCTGAAAATACCAAGGTATTTATACTTGATCCAATGCTTGCAACAGGCAACTCTGCGAAGGAAACGGTAGGACTTTTCATTAAAAGAGGTATTTCGATTGAGAATATCGTGTTTATCTCAATATTGTCGGCGCCTGAAGGCTTGCATACCCTCACGTCTAACTATCCTGAATTGAAGATAGTTACGGGTAAGGTTGATAATTCTTTGAATGACAAAGGGTATATTTTGCCCGGTCTTGGGGATGCAGGGGACAGATTATTTAATACGTTTGAGAAGTAAAATAATGCTTAGGAGAATATGTTAGAGCTGGAAAAATTAAGAAAGAAATATTTTTTGAAGTTGATTTTTATACTGTCAATTTTAATTCCACTGTTTATAATATGCATAGTGTTTTTGAATTCTAAGCTCGAAAGCGTGTTTTTAGCAAACGGAATAAACCTTACAGCTTGTATTGTGATTTTTGTTTCAGTAATTATGGCTTTGTTAGGTTTGAAATCAATTGTGAGTGCTATTGGCAAGGATTTTGAAAATATTGTTAAACGAAATTGTATAAATGACATTATTGCTAATTTTTTAGATGGCAAGGGAAAAATTATGTGGCAAGAGCTGGTCAATGATTTTTCAGAAGAAGATGAATTTAATGAAAAAATTAAGAAATTGGCTAAAGAAAAACAATGGAATTTAACAGAAGAAGAATGCCAGAAGTTAGAACAAGAACTCCAAGAACTAGAAAATAAGCCTAAAATGGACTATTACAAACGTGTTTTGATGAATAACAGAATTCGAAACACAGGTTTATTTTCATATAACCTCCATAATGAAGATGATATTTTTATTGGTGAATATAAGGGACAAAAAATAGAAATAATGGAATCAGAATTTAGCAAACGTGGTAGACGTTTTTATTTTACAGTTTTTAAGGGAGTTGTGATAACAATCAAATCCCGTAAGAAATTTAGGGGTAATACATTAGTCGGTAAAAATCATCACTTGGATTTTACTGGATTAGAAAAACTTAATCATCCTGATTTATCAAAGAAATTTGATATCTACACCAATGATTTTAGTGGAGTTGGACAGACATTGACCCCTGAATTATGTGATTTTCTTTTGAATTTCAAATATAAAATAAGTATATCGTTTAAAGATAACTGCATAACAGCTGCAATAAACTTTGGCAGAGATGTTTTTAAGTTAGGTAGTTTATTTAAAAATGTTAATGACACTAAGCAATATCAAAAATTTTTACAGGATTTTAGTGTAATAACTGATGTTATTGAAAATGTATGTGATATCAAGTAATGGTAACTATTTATAAATATGTTTTATTATGATGAGATAGCCGGAAGAAAAGTACTTAAATCAACCCTTTTAGATACGCAAGGAGGGGTTGAGCACTTTTTTACGACCAGAGAACTGCCTTTGATGTGCGGTGCTTTGAAAGATATGGCAGATGAATGTGAGTCGAATAGAGAATTAATAGCCGATTATTTTCACATAAGCCCTAAAGCTCTGATTCATCCTGTGCAGTCACACACAGCAAACATTACTATCGCACAGCGTACTGTTAGTGATTATCAGGATATTGATGCACTTGTTTTGAGCAATAAAAATTTGGCGATTTATCTGAACTTTGCGGATTGTGTGCCCGTTATGCTCTGGGATTCAAAAACCAATGTGGGAGCTATAGCTCATGCAGGATGGAGAGGAACAGCAGCCCAGATTGTGCCCAAGACTGTAAGTTTTTTAGAGAACTATTATGAATCGGAACCTAAAAATATTCTTGCTGCGATAGGACCTGCAATCTCTATGGATAACTATCAAGTAGACAAAGATGTTTTTGGAAAATTAATAAGTACCCTGCCGGGGGGTACGGATGACTGTTGGAAATTTGATTCAAAGAGCGAAAAATACAATGTGGATTTGAAAAAAATCAACGAACAACAGTTATTGAATGCGGGTGTGAAGGAAATTGACATGTGCGGCTATTGTACTTATGATACAAATGATATATTCTTTTCTTACCGCAAAGAGAACGGAGAGACGGCACGACACAGTGCTGTTATGAAATTGAAGGAGTTATAATTAATGCCAGCCATATCAGTTATTGAAAAAGTTTCATCGATAAGTAACGTATTGTCTGAGGTTATTGAGTTTGCGGCAAAAAATGAAACAATTAAAGCTGACTTTGAGAATTATATAAGCACGATAGGGGCTTATAATCAGCCTGAATCGAAAATTCGTTCGATTCTTGTTACATACATATTTGAGCGGATTTTAAACGAAAAAAATGATACGGCCTTTTCTCTCTATTTGAAAGAAAATAAGAAATTGGATTCTCATCAAAAAGCTGTGATTAAGGCACTCCAAAATTCAATTTATTCAGTTTTTGAAGTAAACAATGTTCTTAAAAACGGTTTTGAACTCTATAATTTGGTGAATGAAAAGGAATACACGGTTATTCCACTGGTCAAAATGAGCCACTTAAGAAGTATTTATAAAGGTATGTTCCTTTATGCAAGGATATTTGAATTCGAAAATGAGTTCTATTTGCTTGAAATTACGGAGATGATGTCTTCATTAAAAAAAGATGAGATGCTGAAACTTGCAGTGGCAAAGATTATCGAAGAGCCAGAGAGAGTTTATGCAGACAATAAAGCTAAATTTAACGAGATAGCAAAAGAGCTCGATAAGTTTAACCAAAAGTTTGTTGAATGCTTTGATACAGACGAAATAATCACTACAAATGATTCTGCTGACCCTCTGATTGCTTTGTTTAATGACTATAGTTTGGGTGATTTTACCGACACAGAAGCGATAAGAAGTCTTATCAAGACTCCCGAGCAGTATGGTTATCACAAGATTTCAGAGTTTAACAGCTCATATCAAGACTATCTTGATAATTCTATGGGCGGTTTTGCCAGCCACTCACAAAAATATGATGTGGGTATAATCTATGACAAGGAATTAGGGCTTTATATCGTTCCGTTCTGGGGTACACTATGCAATATTTTTGAGTCAGACGATTACAAAAACATAGAAGGCTACGAACAGTGCGTTAAGCAGTTTATTGAAAATGATAAAATGCCTGCTAACTTGTTAATCAGGTTAAACAACAAATATCCTGCGTTTTTGGACAGAGTTAATGAGATATATGGCACAAGCATGACTTTTGATGAGTTATTAAACAAATACAAAGCTCACTTCTTAAACAAAAGAATATTTTCACCTACAAGCGTTCTGTACTCGTCTAACGCATTTTCTGAGCTCATGGGGTATATTCCTTCGTCTTCAGAAAATAAAGTCGATTTTGAGGGCTCTGATAAGCCCGGACGAAATGACACATGTCCGTGCGGAAGCGGGAAAAAATATAAGAAGTGTTGTGGGATGGTATAATAAAGATAGACTGATATCTCAGTCTGTGCGATTCTTGCTTCCGCAGGAATGACAATATGAGTTAGGATAAATATGCAGCAATTATTAAAGGTCTCGAATTTAAATAAGGAAGATAAACAAAATGCACTTGATGAAATAAAGTGTGTTTGCGAACAATGCAAAGCATGTGAACTTTGTAAAACTCGTACAAACCTTGTTTTCTCGGATGGCAGTCCTGATGCAAAAATCATGCTTATCGGTGAAGCTCCGGGTGCGGATGAGGATGCAACAGGTATTCCTTTCGTTGGGCGCTCGGGAAAGCTTTTAAATGAACTTTTGGAAAGAGCCGGGATAGATAGAAAAGAACAGATTTATGTTGCTAACACAATAAAATGTAGGCCGCCGCAAAACCGTACACCGTCTGATGAAGAGAAGATTGCTTGCAGGGTTTATTTGAATGCGCAGATGGCAATAGTGAAGCCTAAAGTACTTCTTTTATGCGGGTCTACTGCTGCACAATCATTTATAGAAGAGGATTTTAAAATATCCGATATTCGAGGCAAATGGCTCAATATATTTGATGATATTGAAACTATGGTTATATTTCATCCGTCGTATTTATTGCGAAATCATTCAATGGAGCCCGGTGCCCCAAGATGGCTGATGATGAAAGATTTAGAGAATATTAAAAATAAGTTGAAGGTGCTCTCTTAGGCATTCATTTTGCTTTGAAGTCTTGTCACTTCTTCTTGCAGCCCTTTCATCTTTTCATCAAAACCATAGCGATTATGAATATAGGCAGTTCTTTTAATTTTTTCAGTAAATGATAGTGCTGAATTCATGTGTTCGGCTGTATAAGCATTTTTTTCTGCAAACTGTTTTATAAATGAATTTTGTAAAAAGAGTATTTTTTCCTCAATGGAAAGTTTTAACTCATCAAATCGTTTGTTTAACAGTTCTATAAAGTTATTTTTCACGATTTCTTTATCAAGTGTTTCGCCTTTTTGTCGTACTGGCAGCTCTATTAACTCATCACAAAAGGCATTAAATTGATCTAAGAGTTTATTATAATGTTTTCCTTTTTCACCTGTTGTCAGGTTCCTTTTGATAGCTATATTTGCGGCTTCAGACAGTATTGTATCAGGACCATAAAGCAGATCCTCAATCAGATGTGTACTTTCATGCACAATATCACCCATTGTATCTTGATTTAGTGGCAGCGAGGCTGCTTTTGCAGGAGTTTTGTTTGTAAATCTAAAATCCAAATGAGAGTTATCACCTTTTCCGTAATAAAATGCGCTTGCATCAATATCCTTTTTTAGTTTACAAATTTTTATACGATTACCAGGAAAATATGCATGATAAAAGTCACTGAGTTTTTCTTTTGATACAAAAGAATCTGAAGTGTTCTTTTCTAAGAAACCTGTAAGACCTTTATAGAAATCTCTGGAATGATTCTGTATATTTTCAAAAATTTCATTAGGAAATTTGCTGAAAATTTCATATTTTGTGATTATTTTAGTTGAAATTGGTTTTATCATACTAGGCTTAAAACATGTGAAAGAAATTTTTTGCTATTTCATTTAAAATTTCTTAAAATTCGCTCAAAATGGGGCTAGACAAAAGTTGTATTTTATGTAATTATTATTTCTAGCCACATTTGTGGTTAGTTTTTAACGAAAAGCATAATAGTAATACTGACAACTTGGAAAAAAAATGAGAATCAGAAGTTATCAAAAACGACAATTCTATACCAACTAGGGACCTTACATATTAGTACGGCGCATTGTTTTGCGTTCTATATAATATACATATGTAAAGGTCTTCTAAAAACATTTAGAAGACTTTTTTGTTACAAAATTGTAAATAATATCACTGAAACTAGCACAAAAAAATCTTCACCATCGTTAAAAATAAAGATACAGGAGAAATAATAAAATGAGAAATAATCGACGAAATACACAAAGCAGATTGAATGCTCAAATTGTATTAGTAATGAATTTGGTCTGGGGACTATAATTCTCAGACT
>JAVBRY010000249.1:0-4083 GCA_031547505.1 Candidatus Gastranaerophilaceae bacterium
CCTTCATGGAGAATACCGAGTAGCTGTTTTGTGAAACAAGCAGGATACTCCAGTTCGGGTCGCCATTGATAATATCTTTTGTTATTTCAGTATATTCCAGCGTTTTGATAAGCGATGAGTTTGTATTTTCAACAGCAACAAGTTTCGCACCCAGTTCGTCGAAAACTTGTTTTATATTCATAACAAGGGTTTCTTGTACCGCAGAGTACAAAATATAGCGGCTTTCAGACTTGTTATTTGCGCTTACATCAACCCAGCTTATTACTGGTGAATTCTTTTTAAATAAGTAATTCTGCTCAACTTCAGAAGTTAAAAAGCCTACTACTGAATCATCATCGAGCTGAAGAGGTATAGATGCGTGGCTAAATACCACACTTGGCAGGTTCATGACAACACTGGCTTTAGACGGCGATATCAGCAATTCTGCGAATAGCTCGTTTAAAGCGGATTTAAAAGCATTATAGTCATCAATTTCCCTTGTTAAAGGATTATAAACAAGTGGTCTGTTGCCGTATTTAGAGACTTTTTTACTTACAGGATCAACGACTGCCATTTCCAAGCCAACATTAAGTGAAATAGAGACACCTACATTGATTCTACTCCCTGACATCGCTTGTGATAATAAATTGCCTAAAAAATTACTCATATATATTAATTCCAACTCTTAATTCTAGTTCCTACCTCTTATTTATATATATATCAATCATAATTAAACCTTAATGAAATGTTTATCAATAATGTTTAAGTGATTTTTAAAAGCATGCCCCTAATCTTAAATAAAATTCCAATAGCATAATTATATTATAGTATAATTTATATGGCAATAAATATTAACAAAATTGGACTACATAATGGATAAAAATAACTATATCTACGGCAAAAATGCAGTTTTTGAAGCAATCAACAAAACTCCAAAAAGAGTTAACAAGATTTTGATTTCACAAAATTTATCAAAAGACACAAAGATTGACGAGATAATCAGCTTTGCTAAAAATTGTAAAATTATTTTTCAATTTGTACCGAAAGAAAAATTTAAAGATTTTGTCGAATTGCCGCACCAGGGCATTGTTGCCTATGTTGCTCCCGTTGAATATATTGATTTTCAGGATTTTTTAAACTCTAAGAAGGAAGGTTATTCAAAGGTAATAGTACTTGACGGAGTAGAAGACCCTCACAACTTCGGTGCGATAATAAGAACCGCCGCCACCGCCGGATATGATGCAATAATAATCCCTTCCAGGCGAAATGCACAGCTCAATGCCACAGTAGAAAAAACTTCAGCCGGAGCAATAAATCACATACCCATCATTCAGGTCAATAGCTTATCGAATACAATCGACAAATTAAAAGATAACGACTATTGGATAATTGCCGCCGATTCAAAAGGCAAAGATAATTATTTTGATGTTGATTACACCGACATGAACTTTGCACTGATTATGGGCGGAGAAGAGACAGGGGTTTCTCAAAACAATATGAAAAAATCAGACTTCGTTGTTAAGATTCCTATGTTAAGAAATTTTAATTCTTTAAATGTATCGAACGCCACAGCTGCAATAGTTTATGAGACAGTAAGGCAACAAATCAAGAAATATAGTGTATAATTTTACTAAGCACAGGTATTAATTATCTGAGAGCACGGTAAAAAACCCTGTGAGGAGTTCTAATGTCCAATAAAATAGAAAAATTTTCCGATGGCGATATCGATGAAAACGAAAACGACAACGAGGAAGTTTCTATTGAAAATTTGAATAAAGAGTCCGAGGACGAAGATTTAATTCTTTCCGTTGAAGAGCCAAAGACTTCCGAAAACGCAAGTTCGGTGAATGCTGACGACTCGGTTAAAATTTATCTGCAGCAAATCGGCAAAATTCCTCTCTTAACTGCAGAAGAGGAGCTTCATGTTGCCAGAGAAATCAAAGAGAGAAACTCTGAAGCTGCAAAAGAAATTCTTATTAACGCAAACTTAAGGCTTGTAGTAAGTATTGCCAAAAAATATATAGGCAGAGGTCTTTCGTTCCTTGACCTGATTCAGGAAGGAAATATGGGGCTGATGAAAGCTGCTGAAAAGTTCGATTACGAAAAGGGTTACAAGTTTTCTACCTATGCGACATGGTGGATTCAACAGTCTATCACCAGAGCAATAGCTGACAAATCCAGAATAATCCGCCTTCCTGTCCACATGATAGAAACTTTAAGCAAGATAAAAAAAGTTACACTCGATTTGACCACCGAAACAGGAAAAATTCCTTCAAAAGAAGAGATTGCATACCGTGTCGGTATTCCTGCAAGCAAGTTATCTGCATTAATTAAAGCAGCGCAATCAACAATAAGTATCGAAACGCCTGCTACGGTTAAAGATGAGTCCTCTAAGCTGGGTGATTTCATTGTGGATGAGAGCACTATCTCACCTGACACAAAAGTTACGCAGGAAAACCTTTTCGATGATATCAGAAAAATGCTCAACCAATTGAGTCCGAAAGAGCGCGATGTTCTGATTATGCGCTACGGTTTGAATGACGACGGCATAAGAAAGACCCTCGAGGAAATCGGCTCAAGATACGGCGTCTCAAGAGAAAGAATCAGACAGATTGAAAACAGAGCTATAAGCAAGCTGAAAAAGCTCTGCAAGAACAACAATCTAAATAAAAGTCTTAAAAATTATTTTAATTAACGCTTTGATACAAGTTTAATAATATTTATTAATGTAATTTGCGAAGCAACTCCAAAATTTGCGGATGTAACAACGTCCTCCCCGACCATATACGGAGCTTCACTTATTTTCTTGACGAAACAACGATTACCTCGCACTGTCTGAGACCCTGTAAGGGTCGAGTTTGCGAGGTCTATGTTGAGTCTAGAAAATATTGAAGCGGAGTATCCGGTCGGAAGTTTTTGTGGGGCTTTTTGTTAAAAAGCCCCCCTGGACGGAGTCCCCGTCGGAGACAAAGGCAATAATATAGGTTTGAAAGCTTTAAGCTTACGGTATTAGTTGGTCAGATCCCGCACAGCATTTAACTGATGTGTCTTGCAAATCTTAGCACTGCGGGATGACAGCAAGATGGATGAAGTTGTCTGGATTGTTTCGCTATCACTCGCAATGACGATTAATTTACATAATAAATATTATCAACTATTATTTTTTACTTCTCTTTATTCTCGAGCAAATACTTTTCAAGCGCCTTTTTAATAGAAACGGCAGCTTTTTGCCTAAATTTTTCGTCCTGCAATAATGCCGCTTCAACAGGGTGAATCATATATGCGACCTCAATCAGAACACTCAATGGCATTGTAGGGCGGGTTAAAACAAAGCTGCATCTGTTAAGCCCGTCATCTGTAGTCTGCAAGTCTTCAATCATCTGCTCTTTTATTGTTTTAGCAAGCTCTTTTGCTGCGTCATTATAGTAAAAAACCGAAGTGCCGTGTTTTTTATAAGGATCCATACCGTCAGGCAGAGCGTTTGCGTGGATGCTGACCAATATCAATGCGTCGCCGTTTTTTGCGATATCAGGACGCTCATACAATGGAATATCAACGTCTATCTCTCTTGTCATCACAACATTAGCACCGGCATACTCGAGCTCATACTTCAATTTTTTAGAAATATCAAAGTTTATATCTTTTTCTTTCATACCGTTAGGTCCGAGTGCACCCGGGTCTATACCGCCATGACCTGGGTCAACGGCAATTGTTATGCCTTTTAAAGGTTCTGCTTCAATGATTTTTGGAGTTTTTCTTATTTTAAAAACAAGGTATTTATCTTCGTAATAAGCGTCATAGCCCCAAATTTTCTGGCTCAATTCTATAAAATATTTTGAGGTTTTATTTGTTTCTGTTGTAGCAATGGCAATATTTTTCACAGCTCCGACAGGTTTAAAAATCTTGCTGTCCATAGCGTTTGAGCTTATGCCTATCACTTCCATCTCGAATCCATGCTCAGTTTCTTTAATAATAAAAGGCATGTTGGTATCTATTGTGCTTTTTATGTAGGTATACATTTTATCTTCAGAGAGGGAGACGTCTGTGATTTTAGTCGTAACTTTTTCATTAACGGTCGAAAGGTTTGCTACTCTTGATTCACTA
>JAVBRY010000218.1:0-14232 GCA_031547505.1 Candidatus Gastranaerophilaceae bacterium
CGAGAAGAGTTCCCGGGGGAATATCATATGCATAGGCAGAATTTATTGCGCCGCAAGTAAAAACGAGCACGAGAAACTCGAGCAGTAATTTTCTGTTTTTCATTTCTAATACCTTATCTAATAGCTTGCTTGTAAAAAATAATTCATCGATTATTATCATTGGCATTATAAGAAATATTATTTTGAATATAATCAGTCTATTATTTATTAGAAAAGAATATAGTAATTTTATTTATTATTTGATATCAAATTTGAAATATAATTTTTAATTTTAAAATAATCCCAGACTGATATTGCTACTGCGGCAGTTGTTTCAAGCATAATTCTTGTTTATATCATTAAAATCCAGATTTACAACATAGGGGATTTATCATGCAAAAAAACTCAGGAAAGAGTTCTCTTGCCTTGCGCAAGAGAACCGTTCTTTCACTTGCTTTAGTACTTGTATTTAGTGTGGCAAACATTGCAGCTGCTGTAGATGTTACTGACACATCCCAATTAAATGATGCACTCTTAAATCCAATTGATCCGCTTATAGCTGAAATTAATATTTTAAACAATATTGATTTAGATATTAGCTTAATAGCGCAGGTCACCAAAGAATTAACAATCTTAGGTGACGGGATTGCACTTAGCGGAGAAGGGTTGCATTCGGGGTTTATTGTAAACAACGCAGGCTCGTCAACCAACAATCAAATATCTATCAGAGATGGAGTTACTCTTAAAAACTTTTATCTTAGCGGTAATAATGGTGGTTCTGCAATTTATAATGCAGCAGGTGGGGCTATTGATGGCGGCATTATTAGTATTGGTAATAATGTGACAGTCTCCGGCAACAGCGGTGGTGACGGAGCAATTCTTAATATAGGAAGCACCACCACAATGGCTAATGGTATCGCCAAGGTTACAGTCGGAGACAATGCAACATTCACCGGCAATATTAATTCAAGCACAGCCGGAGCAATTCAAAACTCTGCAAATGGTCAAACATCGAATGCCAATCTTACAATCGGTGACAATGCAAATATCAGCAGCAATTCCGGCTTTAATGCCATACTTATGAACATATCAGCAGGCAATATCGCTAATGCCGTTATAGACATTGGTAAAGAAGCATCTATTAGTAATAATACTATAAGCTCGGGCGGTACAATTTTTAACCAGGCAGTTCCTACTATTGTTAATGGTAACGCAACATTTGGCGCTGTTAATATCGGGGATAATTCAAAAATCACTTCCAATACAATTACCGGAAACGGAAGTGCTATTGCGAATCAGGTGTATGGTAACTCTTCCAACACGGCAACTGCAGTTGTAACAATTGGTAATGGTGTGGAATTTTCAGACAACAGCGGAAGGAGTATTGGGGGAGCAATCTCAAACTATACATCCGTCAACGGCACCGGTCTTGCAACTACAAGTACAATCATCGGAAACAATTCAAAATTCAACAACAATTCCGCTACTGCTCTGGGAGGAGGGATTTTAAACCATGCCAGAAGTGATGGTGAGGCAGTTTCTAATATAACGATAGGAGATAATGTAACATTCTCCGGGAATTCTTCGGGTACTAGCGGAGGAGCCGTTTATGGATGGGCATATAGTACCACAAACCTGGCAGCAACCTCTAAAATTGATGTCGGCAACAATGCAGTATTTTCAGACAATACTGCTACGGGACAAGGCGGTGCGATTTATAACTTTACTCAAAGTACGGCAGGCGACTCTGAAATAAACATCACTGGCAATGCCTTATTCACAAACAACAAAGACGCCAGCGGATTAAATGATATTTATATGTCAGGCCCAAGCGCTGTAATGAATATTACCGGCGGCAGCGGTCAAGTTGTCTTTGAGAGCGGTCTTGCGAACAGTAATAATGACGCAATAATTAATAAAAACGGCGGTAATAATCTTGTCCTTGGTACTTCAGATACAAGCACAGATTTCCAATTCCAAACATACACAGGTACTTTTAATCAAACTGCCGGCAAAACATTCGCCTATGGGGATTTTTTGGGCGGGGTAAATAATCTTTCTAATTCGACAACTAATTTATTGGCAACAACTTCGAATGTTAATCTCGGAAAAGAGTTCAACCTTCTTGGCGCGGCAAGTGTTAATTCAGTAACCGGCTCGACTTCAAATTATGCAGCAGCTGACGCCATTAGAGTTTCGGGAACAAACAATTTCACAATAGATGTTTCAATATCTAATGGTGGCACCACAGGGGTATCAGATAATTTTTATGCACCGCTATTTGAAAATGCAGGCGGAGGCATACTCAACGTAAGCGGCATCAATATGATGGGAACACCAACTGCGAAAGTGATTCCGCTAGATGTATTTAGTTATGGCCAAAATGATCCTGTGGATTTCTCTCAATCTGTCGGTAAAATCAAAACTCCTGTTTATACCTACGACTTTGTAGCAAATTACGGGCAGCCGGGCGGAACCTATGCTTTATTAAGAAGCTCTATCGTTCCCGATGCTCCTCGTGGTCAGATTGCGACTCTGGCAATGTATAACAGCCAATTGGGCGTGATTAACACTCTTTTCGATCACGTTTATGTTGACAGCCCGGACTTTGTGGCAATGGGGATGCAAAACAAGTATGCTTACAGCGGCAGCGGTCACTTTGCTCCTTATCAGTTCAGTGAAAATGACGGCGGATTATGGACTAAAGGTTATGCCAGTTTTGAAACACTATCTATGACACAAGGTTTTAACATTAATAATAATCTCTATGGTTCTATTGTCGGTGCAGACTTCCCTCCGATTCGAATGAAAAAAGGCTGGAAATTTTTACCTACAGTATTCATGGCTTATAACGGCGGCCATCAGACATACGACGGGATAAGTATGTATCAAAACGGCGGCCAAGGCGGATTTATGGGTACATTCTTCAAAAAAGATTTCATATCTTCATTTCTAGCTTATGCCGGCGGGTATTACAATGAAATGAAAGGCATAGGCTATAATGACGACACGGGCAACTGGTTTGCGGGAACAGCAGTAAAAGCCGCATACAATTTCCGCCCGTCACGCCATATTATTCTTCAGCCGAGCACTTTTGTTTCATATAACGCTTTTGGAGAACAAAACTGGCACAGTGATTTAGGTCCGTTGTCAATGAACTCCGATATGCTGAACGGGATTAACGTAGCGCCGGGATTAAATATAATCTATGCACGTGAAACCTGGACGGCATACATAACCACGCTTTATACGTGGAATATCAACGACCACATCGGCGGTCAGGCAGGACCCGAAAGCTTACCTTCCATCAGCATGCGCCACGGCTGGATTGAATACGGTGTCGGCGGTACAAAAAACTTTAAAGACAGATGGATAGCCTGGTTTCAGACGACCATTCGAAATGGTGGCAGAACCGGTATAGCATTACAATTAGGGCTTACCTGGAAATTCTAGGTAAAGCTAAACAAAGCAAAAAGCCCCAAAAGGGGCTTTTTATCTATTATTGTTTATCACTAGATAACATCATCAGGTTCAAACACAATAGGTTCAACACCACCGATAGTTCTGGTATCAACCGGTTTTCCGTTTATTTTTCCGGCATTTTGTTCATATAGGAGCACGGTTTTATTATCTCTACCATATACATAAAGGTCAATCCAGCTTAATTCCTTTACTTTTACGTCTTTTATATCACAGTATGCTATGCCGGCTATGCCTATAGAGGAAGCGAGGTTCAATGTGCCGTTTATTTTTGTGTTACCCATATAGAATTCGCCAACACCTTTTCCTACGTTCACATTCCCTGTGATTATTGTAGGCGCCTTATTGGCTGCTCTGTCGTTTTCCAGCGTTGAGATTAAGTATTCATATGCTATCGGCCATTCAGGGTGATTAGACAAAAGGTAATTGTATGCTTCAGTGAAGCTGCTTGTTACTTGATTTGCTGTATCAAAACCACTATAGCTGCCTGTTTTTTCTGAATTGTACATTGAGACATTGGAGTATGAGCCTCCATTGAGATTGACATTGCCTGTGTATACAAGTCCGTATATTTCGAAATCGGGAGAACTCCCTTTATTAGCCGCATTCATAGTAAGGACATTTTTTGTGCCTTCTGATTTAGAATCCGCTATATAAATAAGTTCATGTGCGCTTAGAGTTGTTTTACCGCTCAAAATTGAGTCATATATGTCTATTGTGCCCAATGTGGATTTTAAGTTGGTACTGCCTAAGAGTTTTGAATCAGCTGTTACAATAATGTCGCTGTTAAATTTTGTTGTGGTTATGGTTGTATTGTTTAATTCGGCACCGAACACGAAAACAGAAGCCCCTTCCTCTTTTGTCAGGAAGGTTGATTTATTGACACTGCTGTCAATGATGGATATTATATCTCCTGCACCAAGAGTGTTATTCATTGTAATTTTTGAGTTGCTTAATTTGGCGTTATTAAAGGTCACTTTTGAACCAAACCCATTCGCTGTTATGGTCATTTTATCAAGAGTACCGCCCAGGCTCATATTTGCAATAGAACCATTACCTGTAATTTTTGAGTTTTTGATGGAAGAGTTAGTGTCTGAAGTTATTTTTGCATAATAGGCATCAAAAGAAGAATTGGCAATAGTCGAAGCGATAATGTCAACTATAGCACAATTCAACGTCATTTTAGCTCCTGTGGCATTCACGCCTTCTTTTAGGGTTATTGTACTAGGATTAAAATTGTCGTAGCTAAGAGCATTCACTGTCAGTTTGTTATATATAGTGTTTTTGTTAGCACCTGACAGGGTCAGGTCTGAGGCTGAACCAAGGTTGAATTTGGTATTTGAAACAGCTGTAGTGGTGCCTTTTTTAGGGTCTGTTTTTCCGCCTGTTATTGATATTTTTGAACCCTGAGCATTATCTTGAATTGTTGAATTTACAAAATATGAATCGACTGCATCAATCACAGCACTAGGTCCTAATATTTCAATGGTGGCACCTGAGAGAGTAGAGTTTTTTATATGAAGCTTCGTGCGGAAACCCTCTAAGTCGACCATAGCGCCCTTTTCGACTGTAGAGTTATTTTTGAGCTCAATTTCTGCATCGTCATACGCTATAAGCGCACCTTTTTTTCCGCTTATAACAGAATTGTCGACAGTTAATTTGCCATCTACTGCAGTCACCCGTGTGTCTAATATCTTAGAGCCGCTTTTGATATCAGTTGTTCCTTTGATGTACGCAAGAGTATTTTTGAGGTCTGAAGCGTCAATCGTAAAGGCTGAATTCAAACCACGGGCTGCGATGGAAGAATTCACAATACTGTTTTTTGTACGACTGTTGGAGTTGGCGATAGATATAGAACCGTTGTCTTTGAGAGTAGTCAGATATACATTATTTAGTGAGCTTTTGTCGACAAAAATATCAGCCCCATAAAACCTAGAGCTGCTGACTTTTGAATTGTTTTTAATATCAATTATGGCATTATTATTAACATTATCATCAAACCAAAATTTATTTATAGTTGAATTATCAATTATAAGTTTTCCACCATTAGTTATGATCAAATTCGAGTCAGGGTTTTTGCCTGCACCAATTACAGATTTTTCATTGATTGTCAGGTTCTGCTTAAGACTAACCATACCCTGCCCATTATTTATACAATTTGCTTTCAGGGTTGAGAAGAGGATATTTGTTTCAGAAGTGTTTTCATTACCTGCTGTAAAATTTACTCTGTTATTTACTGTGACATTTTTGGCTTCTATAGCGTTAGAGTTAGCCGCCAATTCTGAGCCGTCACTTTTGTAATATTTGACGGCTGTCGGGGTTACGCCTTTCGCAGACGCAAATGCGATGCCGGAGCTGGCGCGTCTATAAGGGTCAAAACTCACACCATCTGCAGAGTACAAGTATAATCCGCCTGCTAACAAATCACTGGAGGCGATTTTTGTACCATTCATTTTTATACCTGTAGATACTATATTAACAGGACCAACTGTTGTAAATGTTGCTTTGCCTATATTTATACCGTTATAGCTGCCATTGGTTCCTTTGGCTACATTGGCACCAGCCACCGATGTTGCATCATGGGTGGTAAGTGTCACACCGCCCGGCATTTTGAATGCAGCTCCGTCTGCTACAACAATACCGTTAGGGTTTGAGATTATTACATGTCCTGTTTTGTTTCCGCTGGAGCTGACCGTTCCTGCGAATTTTGAAACACCTGTTAAAACATTATTAAATGCTACTTGGTTCGCGTTGGTAAAATTAAAGTCAAGGGTTTTGCCTTTTCCTACGTTTAATGAGTTCCATTTGATGATACCTACGCTGTTCGCACCGCCGTTTGTGACTATTTGGGCTTTTGCTGCGGTGTCAATCTTGGGGTTAAGCGATGCATTTGTCATATTATTGATATTAGCATCACCGCCTAAAACACTCTTGTTCATATCTATAGGATCCGCTATTGCAGCCATAGGCGCATTCAGCATCCAACACATAAAACAAACTAACGCAAAAATTCTCTTACACATAAAATACTCCTAAGTTAAGACCTTCAAAATATAAGCCAAGACTAACACACTTATAAACATTCGTCGAGATTTTTCTTGTATTACATTAAGAATATTAACCTATTCAATATTTCATGATGGAGGAATTTCAGACCCCGCTCAGAATTAAACTATTTCAATAGTATACAATCACGCAGCGGGGTGACAGTGAACTAATAAAGCATTATTTTTTACAGAACTTCGTGATAAACTTTTTCTGTGAAGAAATGTTTGGTTGTATGTATTTTAATAATGTTTCCTATGGTTGTTCAAGGAGCGCCATCTCTTTATGATGTAAATAATCCATCTGTTATCAACAAGCAAAATACCGATAGGCTGAAGAAGCTTGAAATAGAACGTAAATTTATTAAAAATGCTCCTGAAGAAGTTAAAAAAGAACAAGAAGAAAAAGAACGTATGGAGCGCAGCATAGAGAACAAAGCGTCCGAGAACGAGGTGATTGATAATCCTCCGTTTGTACTTAATGATATCAAATTCATAGGGAATACCGTATATAGTGACAAAAAACTCAAAAAATTTGCTAAGAGTATTTTGGATAAAGAGATTCGGCTTGAAAATATTTCTGCATACACAGCTTTTATAGCGCGTTATTATCAAGAAAACGGTTATCTGACATCATACGCTTACTTGCCGTCACAGGAGATTGATGAGGATGGTATTGTCACAATCGTGATAGTCGAAAGCAAGGTTAAGAACAAAGAAATTGTCGGCAACTTCTGGGGTAGAAAGGCTTATTATAAGAATTTTGTGCTTAGCGGTACTCATCTGAATGAAGGCAAAGTATTCAATGTTTCCCAAATGCAAGGTGCACTAAAATCACTGAACCGTGAATCCTGGGTTCAAAGCGGAGTTTTCATCAGCCAAGAGCCCGATGAAGAGGACGTCACAATAGGGCTGGATGTGAGCGAGCGCTTCCCTGTGAGTTTCGATGTGAACGTAGATAACTCCGGCTACGCAAATTCAGGGCGTGAAAGAACTACGCTTGTTTTAGGTATTGACAACCTAACAGGACTCGGGGACAAAATATACGGCGGCACAACGCTTTCAAGCGGCACAAAAGGCGCTTTGGCAGGATATCAAATACCCGTCAGCAAATACGGCACGAAATTGTCATACAATTTTTCCAAATCTGTTATTGAACCGGGCGGACCTTTAAGAGCATTAGGACTGAGGGGAGAGGCTATAAGCCACTCTATCGGGATTACTCATCCGCTTGTGAATAACAGATTTACAGAAGTCAATGCATTTGCGAGTTTAGATTTTATAAATTCAAAAACAGACCTTACTGTTTTTAATTTTGCCCTATCAGACTACAGTTTAAGAGTAGCAAGGACAGGGGTGAATTTTATGCACGATGATAGCAGCGGAAGATGGCTCGGTTCAGCAGGTGTTGATTTTGGCATAAATGCGCTTGGGGCAACGAAAAACTTGGATACAGGGCCTCAAAGCAAATTTTATAAACTCAATGGCGGACTCACAAGGGTTCAAGGAATTACTGATAATATAATGGGTATAGCAAGAGTCAATGCGCAATATTCACCGCAGGCACTATATACAACTGAACAGATGTACCTTGGCGGTGCATATTCAGTCAGAGGATATGAGCCAAGCACGCTGCTCGGGGATTATGGTGTGAATGGCTCGATTGAAGTTCGTTTGCCGGTTCCTTTTTTAGGTCGGGTTCTGCCTGAAAAATTAAAATTTATTGATGACAATGTACGTATTGCACCGTTTTATGATTGGGGGTATGTAAAAGAAAATAAAAATGTATACCAATATCCTCAAAATTTTATACAAAGTGCAGGTGTTGCCCTTTATATCTGGCTGAAAGACGCAATAAGCGTTCAAATAGGGGTTGGTTTCCCTTTAGGGCATAAATACTACAATGAAAATTCTGCAAGACTTTTCTTCTCCGTTAGTACTGAAGTGGATAAACTCTTCTTAAAACCTAAGAAGAGAAGCGAAGAGCTATAATTATAAAAAATACTTCAGATATAATGTTGCAAATAGAGCGCAATAGAGCATATAATAAAAAGATATGTAACTGATCTGAGACAATTTGCAGACTGATGCAATTGTTTTTTAAAAATGGTTGAAGGCAGGGTTTAAATGAATAATGATTTTGTGAATACAAATAAACTTAGTGATGCGCTGGCAAGGATAACGAAACTGCCTGAGCTTTCTGCCGGTAATTTACAAGACTCTGCCAATCTAATTGCGAAGATAGGCTGTCACGCATTGAACACAAACAGAGTTGGGATATGGAGTATCGATAAAGAAAGAACATTTCTCGGCGGAATAACATATTATGATAGTTCTACAGGAGAACATGCAGTTCAACAAGACCCATTCAAACTGGAACTCCTGTCCGGTTATGTGGATGCCCTTAAGTCCGAAAGGTTGGTTGTTATAAATAATGCCAAGGAGTCAAATCCGCTTTCTCCTGTTATAGATGGCTATGGCCCTAATATATGTGCACTTTTAGATGCCCCCATACGTATTGGCGGCAAACTGGTCGGAGTGGTCTGCAGTGAACAGGATCAAAACGATGAATTCCCCGGCAAACGGGAATGGACATTAGAAGAGCAAAATTTTGCATCCTCACTTGCGGATTTTATGGCGATTGCCATCGAGAGTGCAGAGCGTCGCACCTTAATGCGGCGAACTGAAACAATGATGAGTAATCTGCCAGGTATGGTATACCAGTGTCTTAATGACCCGCCTGATTTTACTTTCACATTTGCCAGTGAAGGCAGTTATGCACTAATGGGTTATACACCGCAAGAGCTGATGGGAAATAGTACACTGACATTTTTTGATATGGTGCACCCGGACGATGTAACAGCATTAGAAGAATTGAATGCGCAGACACTTTCTATCGGTAAACCACTGGAGGCAACATTTCGCATAATTATGAAAGACGGCTCTGTAAAATGGATATGGGAACGCAGCCGTGTAGTTGAATTCAAAGAGGACGGTACGCCGTATCTTCTTGAGGGTTTTTATACAGATATAACCGAACAGCGACGTTTGGAAGCAGCAGAGCTGGCTAATCACGCAAAGTCCGAGTTTTTAGCACATATGAGCCATGAGATACGTACACCGATGAGCGTTATTTTAGGAATGACAGATTTGGCGATTCGTAATATTGAATCTCAGGCAACAGTGTTGAATTATTTAGATAATATCAAGAGCGCAGGAAATCAATTGCTATCGATAATAAACGATATACTTGACTTTTCTAAGGTTGAGGCTGGCGTAATGGAGCTGATATCGGAACGATATAATGTCCATTCAATGGTTAACGATATAACAACAATGATTCACGTAAAAATTGGAGATAAGCCAATTGAATTTATAATCGAAGATGATCCGGATATGCCAACTGAGCTTATTGGTGATGTAACAAGAATAAAACAAGTAGTAATCAACCTGTTGACTAATGCTGTCAAGTTTACAAAAGAAGGACAAGTCATTTTTTCTATAGGCGTGGAGCGCACAGAAAACGAGGATATGTGCAAGCTGAAAGTTTCTATATGTGATACAGGTATTGGTATTCGTGATGAAGATATTCAAAACTTGTTTGATAGTTTTACACAGCTCGACACCCGCAAAAATCGAGGTATTGAGGGCACCGGACTTGGGCTTGCCATTTCAAAAAACATTGTGGAACTGATGGGTGGTAAACTCACGGCAGAAAGCAACTATGGAATAGGAAGCTGTTTCTCGTTTTATGTTATGCAAAAAGCGGAAGCAACTCAGTCCTTACCACGACTCCCTCACGATGACAAACGCCGTGTGGCTGTATGGCAAACAAATGAAACCAAGGCACATATACTCGCTGATAAGATACGTAAATTGGGTGCTTCATGTGATATAATTGACAACCCTGAAAATATTGTTAATTACACGCATGTTTTCTTTGATTACTTGAATTTTGACACTATATTAAAAATACCGCACGATAACACGAAATTGTTTGCTTCTGCACGTGGTCTTACGGACGATGAAAAAATACCATCAAACATGACTGTCGTCCAAATGCCATTAACAAGTCTTTTGGTCTCCGATTTATTGGGTGGAGAAACAAAAAGCAATTCACTCAAGAATATGGATACGAATGAGTCTGCTCTGCACCTGCGTGATTCTCGCATACTGGTAGTTGACGATATTAAGATGAACCTTGTTATTGCAAAGTCAGTGCTGCTTACTTTTGGTGGTGAGGTTGATATTGCTGATTCAGGATTAGAAGCAATCGAAATGCTTAAAAAGAAAGACTATGATATTGTTTTTATGGATCATATGATGCCCGATGTTGACGGTGTGGACACGACAAGAATGATACGTGAGCTGCCGGACGAAAAACACAGGAAGCTCCCTATCGTCGCACTCACCGCAAACGTGGTAGGAGATGCTCGCAATATGCTCCTCGAGAGTGGAATGAACGACTTCCTATCTAAACCTCTTCAACGTCATGAAATTGAGCGTGTATTGAGAGAATGGCTGCCGAAGGAAAAACAGATATAAAAGTCAAATAGCATACTTATACCTACTCTGCAGATATGTGATGCCGCTATATTACTATCGATTTTGTGGTGTCAATAGCTCCATAGCGTAAAATAATATATTTGTAAATTAACCTTTATGCTAAATATAAAATAATTCTATTTGTTATATAATCTTATCATCAACTATAAAAAGGCATGAAGACTAGTCAAAAAGGAATTAAATCAAAGGGAGATGTCTAACCGATGTGTAGTGACAACCTATGTACGTTAAGTATTGTAATAGATAGATTGTATAAAAATTTTGTCACGGAAGAAAATCAAAAGTTGCTTGATTTAGTGTTTTCTCAAAATCCAACTCAAGAAGAGCTGGATAAATTTCTGGATATTTGGGATATTGAGGCTAAAAACGGACATATCAATCTGATGCTGTCGTATTTAATGAAAGAACATCCCGAGTTGAAATTCAGAGATTATGAAGCTCCTCGCTTAAAAGGGTTGATTAATTTTCACCGATGCAAAAACATAAAAACATTGTCTTATTTTTCAAAAGTCGGCAGAGAGCTTAATCGAGCAGGTATTGTGCCAATGCTTTTCAAAGGTGCCGCAATGAAAGCGCTGCGTCCAGAGCTTTCACGCGTAATGCATGATGTAGATATTCTTGTTCCTGATGATAAATTTGAACAAACAATTTCAATTACAAAAAAATTCGACTTCGACGGCAAAATGAAAAGTGATATGCACTCTATTGATATGTCAACAGAAGATAAACAAGGACAAATTGATATTCACAAGTTTATAACTGTTTACGAATGGGGGATAAAAAAAGGATTCAAGTATGCTCCTGAATTCAATAAAGCATTGTTTGCTCGAGCAAGAAAAATAAAGGCTTTTGGTGTAGATGTTTTAATGCCGTCGAACGAGGATTTGGCATTTATTACATTAAGCAACCTTGTTAAAAACATAACGGCAAGAACATGTGTTAAAGGTATTTTATTTGCGCTCCTTGATTTGAAATATCTTACTTCAAAAGAAAATTTCGATTGGAGTATTATTTCTCAAAATTCAAAAATCACCAATTGTGAGTTGAATATAAAAACCGGAGCGGAGTTTATTGAACGTATTACACCAGGGCTTTTACCCAATAAGCTCCGCGAAGAATTGCCATTTGAAGGGAGTATTAAAGACGAATGCAATCTTATGGTTTTTAACGAGCTTTATTATATAAAATTCCGAGATGAAAACAGGGTATTGAAGATAAAAGAGGCATTAATAAACCCCAAATCATTGCTGAAATATATATCAATCAAACCAAAATATGCTTATTTGAAAGCAATTCGTGAACACTCATTTCTTGTTGAGGCTTATATGAAGGGGAAATATGCGATTAAGTAATCTGCCAAAAGAACAATTACATCAGTATTTTTCAAAACTGGATATGCATATTTCTTCCTATGGCAAACCATTATGGATAAAATACTTAGATTTGGGTGTAAAAATCGTACGTTTGATTAATTATTCTCCTGAATTTACTTCGCATGTGGAAAAACAGCTGACATATGTATTAAAAGAAACTTCAGCAAGTTATGATACCACATTAATTATCTGGAAAGAAACCGATTTGGATTCAATCCCGGCAATATTAGATGATAATTTTAATCCTAAAATTAATTTACGTTTTAGGGTTGAGATGCTCACACGTAAAAATAAAATGGTTCAGGTACAAATTAAGGATGGAGTAAACTGTATATTTTCAACAAATACAAAAAACGGAATTTTAAGCGCATATAATCAGGATACAAGTACTTATTATTATGCAGCTGAAAATTTAGAAGCAGAAGAATTCATTAAACAAGGTCATATTTTTGTTCAGACTTTTAATAAAATCCTGAAAACACCAAAAACTGGACTCGTTCATGGTGCAGTCGTAGGACTTGAAAACAAAGGAGTGTTGTTTTGTGCAAGAGGGCAGAGAGGCAAATCAACTTTAGCGGTTTTGGCAATGATGGAAGGGTTTGATTATGTTTCGGATGATTATTTGACCCTTGAAAATGCTAAAGATGGGCTTTATGCTCACCCAATTTATTCAATAATTACCCTGTCTCCGAGGATGTATAACGAGCTTTATGACAACCTTGATGCCAAATTTATTTCAAACAATGCACGCAAAGATAAATATTTATTTAATATCGAATCTTATCATGATAGATTTAAAAAGCGTTACCCAATTAATATTTGCATGTTCCCTGAAATTACGAATGATAAAGAACCGAGTATTGTACCTTGTGATAAAGCCGAAAGAGGAAGAGCAATAACGCAGTTGATTCATTCGACAATCAAACAAACCGGTGATAAAAATGATATTTCGACAGTGAAAAAACTAATGGATTTTGTTAAAGACTTTGAGTATTATAGGATAAATTTATGTCCTGATATATATGCCAATGTGAGAGTTTTAAGAGAGTTTATGCAAAAAATAAAGGAGAGAGAAAATGAATTATGTATTAAATGAGGAGAAAATGTTTTCAGATATAACTGACGGTGTAGCGATTGTTATTAACAGTGAATCGGGTGTTTATTACGGAATGAATGAGTTTGGAACAACCGTTTTTGAAAACTTGATCAATGGCGTATCTGCCGAAAATGTTCTTTCTGCTCTTAAAGTACTTAGCGGCGTGCCTGCTGATATTGAAGAAAGTTTCAATAAATTTGTCGAAGCACTTGTTAGCTGGGAAGTTATTATTAAAGGTGACAGTGATGAAGCGGCGGCAAATATCAAAGCTGAAGCAGCAGAAACAGATAAATTTGTGCTTGATGTAAGAGAATACAAGGATGCGCAGGAGTTATTGCTTGCAGATCCGATACACGAAGTAAAAGAGGATACAGGATGGGCACCTGATAAATCTGCGCTAAATCCTGATGAAGAAGATGTTGCAAGACGTGAGGCGAAAAAGAATGAGTAATTTTTTTATCAGATTAGTATCATGTTTCATTTTTGATAGACAAAAAAGACGCCAATTTAGGGCGAAACATGACAAAATCGGAAGCTTACAAAAAGGAATCCGAAAATTATCAGAGCAGATGGATGAAATATCTGTATCTATTCGTCCCAGGCTGTCAAAGCTTTTTGCATTAGAAAACGGTTTTATAAAAGAGGAAAATGAATATTGTGAAGATTTAAAAAAATTAAAGGCAAACTTAGAGCC